>NZ_VPBP01000014.1:0-80602 GCF_013418685.1 Acinetobacter sp. YH12129 | reverse complement strand
GGAAGCAGATGAAATATTATTGGCGAGATTTTCAAGTCATGACAGCTGATAAAATAGAGCAATGGGTGGAGAAAGTATCAAACCAATTCGGAAAAGAATACATGTTTACTTTTTAATGACAACTTATTGTTATTACTTATATTAATTTTGTTTATAGTGAGAGTATCTCAACGTTACCTAGTGACTTGAATTACCTTTTAATTTGTTTTTTTATGATATTTTTTATCATTTCAATGTTTGTTTTATGGCATTTCCTAAAACCTGAAGCAGCTAAGAATTTCTTGGAATTAGAGAAAATTAATCTCAGTTCCTAAAAAAAGGTTTATTCAGGGATAAAAAAACCAGCGCTTTCGCGCTGGTTTTTTTACATCACTAACTTAAGTTAGTTTTGCATCAACTTATTGAGCAGCCTCAAGAGCAGCATTTAAAGTTGCGCTTGGACGCATTACAGCATTTACTTTTGCTGTATCTACAGCGTAGTAACCACCGATGTCCGCGGCTTTACCTTGAACTTCAGCAAGTTCTGCAACGATTTTTTCTTCGTTTTCAGCAAGTGCTTGAGCAAGAGGAGCGAATTTCGCTTTAAGCTCTGCATCTTCGTCTTGCGCAGCAAGTTCTTCAGCCCAGTATTTAGCAAGGTAGAAGTGGCTGCCACGGTTGTCAAGTTCGCCAGTACGACGTGATGGAGACTTGTCATTGTCAAGCAATTTACCAGTCGCAGAATCAAGCGTATTTGCAAGAAGTTTAGCTTTCGCGTTGTCTTCTTTGATGCCCATTTCTTCAAGAGAAACAGCAAGCGCCAAGAACTCACCTAAAGAATCCCAACGTAAGTGGTTTTCTTCTACAAGTTGTTGTACGTGTTTAGGCGCAGAACCACCAGCACCAGTTTCGTACATGCCGCCACCAGCCATTAGAGGCACGATAGAAAGCATTTTCGCAGAAGTACCCAATTCCATAATCGGGAACAAGTCTGTTAGGTAGTCACGTAGGATGTTGCCGGTTACAGAAATTGTATCTAGGCCGCGAGCAACACGTTCAAGTGTATAACGCATAGCACGTACTTGAGACATGATTTGAATGTCTAAACCAGTAGTGTCGTGCTCTTTCAAGTAAGTTTGAACTTTCTTGATGAGTTCGTTTTCGTGTGGACGGTACGGGTCAAGCCAGAAGATCGCAGGCATGCCTGAGTTGCGTGCACGAGTCACAGCAAGTTTCACCCAGTCACGGATCGGAGCGTCTTTCACTTGGCACATACGCCAGATATCGCCTTCTTCCACGTTTTGTGACATCAACACTTCACCAGTTTCTAGGTCGGTGATGTTTGCAACACCCGCTTCAGCGATTTCGAAAGTTTTGTCGTGTGAGCCGTATTCTTCAGCTTTTTGCGCCATCAAACCAACGTTAGGTACAGTACCCATAGTGCGTGGGTCAAAGTTACCATTCCATTTACAGAAATTGATCATTTCTTGGTAGATACGCGCGAAAGTAGATTCAGGCATTACAGCTTTACAGTCGTACTGTTTGCCGTCAGCACCCCACATTTTACCGCCACCACGGATCATTGCGGGCATAGATGCATCTACAATTACGTCATTAGGTGAGTGGAAGTTAGTGATGCCTTTTGCAGAATCAACCATTGCAAGTGCAGGACGGTGTTCTTGGCAAGCATGTAAGTCAGCAATGATTTCTTCACGAAGAGAAGTCGGAAGAGTTTCAATTTTTTCGTAAAGACCAGACATACCGTTGTTGATGTTAATACCTAACTCATCAAACAATTTGCCGTGTTTTTCGAATGCATCTTTGTAGTAAATCTTCACACAGTGACCGAAAACGATTGGGTGAGACACCTTCATCATGGTCGCTTTTACGTGTAGAGAGAACAAAATGCCTGCTTCTTTACAATCATCTAATTCTTTTTCATAGAAGTCGCAAAGTGCTTTTTTGCTCATGAACATTGAGTCGATGATTTCGCCGTCTTGAAGCGCAACTTTAGGCTTAAGAACAATAGTTTCACCAGACTTAGTGATCAATTCCATTTTTACATTGCGAGCGCGGTCTAAAGTCATAGACTTTTCGCCGTGGTAGAAGTCACCTTCGTCCATGTGAGAAACGTGAGTTTGTGACCACTGTTTCCATTCGCTCATAGAGTGCGGATGTTTCTTCGCGTAATTTTTTACTGCAGTAGGCGCACGACGGTCAGAGTTACCTTCACGAAGTACAGGGTTTACAGCAGAACCTAGGCATTTGCTATAACGCGCCTTGATTTCTTTTTCTTCCTCAGTCGCTGGGTTTTCTGGGTAGTTCGGAACTGCAAAACCTTTAGACTGTAATTCTTTAATGCAAGCAGTTAATTGGCCAACTGAAGCACTGATGTTCGGAAGTTTGATAATGTTTGTGCTTGGATCTTGGGTTAATTGTCCAAGCTCTGCCAAGTTATTTGGCACCTTTTGTTCTTCGCTTAGATAGTCTGAAAATTCAGCGAGTACACGTGCTGCAACTGAGATATCGCGTTTAACGATTTCAACGCCAGCAGGTTTAGTAAAGGTTTCAATGATCGGCAGCAGAGAGTAAGTCGCCAATAATGGCGCCTCGTCGGTCAGTGTGTAGATGATAGTTGACTTTCCACCAGCCATATATAGCCCCTTGCTTTAGATTGTGTCTTTGAGGTCCGAGCTTGTGGCTCGCCTCTATGAACCGATTTGCTTAAATAAAACTATGAAAGTATCGGGGTTCATTGCTTTTCAGTCAACGCAAGATCCTGTGATGTGGTCATTTCGTAGAAAAATGATACAAAAGAAGTGCAGTTTGACGCCCAATTTTAGCGCAAAACCGAAAAGGGAAATATTGAAAGCTTGTTATTCATAGCTTAAAGCTATTGAACAATTAAATTTATATCATTTTTTTGGGGCTGATCTGTTCTTTATGGCTCGTTCAAGTTTTAGTTGTAAAGCAAAGCGTTTGATAGGTCAAACCGAATGCCTTAACTTTTAGATGTAGATTTGGTGCGGAAGTTCAAAAATTAGTCAGGATTGGGGACTTTATTAAAGAACGACGTGAGTTTGATGCCCCGTTTGACTTTGAATGGTCGCGGAATGTTTATGCGATAACTTATATATCTGATGAATAAGGCATGGCACTTTTTCAGCTTCAGTCATTTGGGTGAATGAGTTCATGTGCATTAGAAGCATGAAACGAATCTTTAGCTCAGTTTAATAAAGTAAAAGCGAGCAAGTATAGTTTAATGCTCAAATGACACACACAACTGATAAAAACTAATAAATTAGTCTAATAGAAAGGATTAATAATAGATTCATTTAGTGTAGCTGACTGAAACGAGCATCCTGATGAGTAATCTGGTCATAGAATAGTCATAAAACTCACTATTTTTTGTGATGTATTTAAAGAAAATTAAACCTAGTTTTTTAGGTCTTATGTAAATGAATATTTCTTTTAGTCATGTTTTTAGTTTGAATAAAACGCGAAAAGTGCGATTTAAAATAAACAGTCAATAAAATTTAAATTAATTTAAGTTTTTAATTTTATTGTTTTAATTTTTGTTTTACCTTTAATGTTATGTTCTTTATAGATTTTTTTATTTTCTAATTGGATGAAAGTTCGATTAAATGACTGATTCGTAAATGATCTTGGTCTTTTTGTTAGAATTTGTTATTGAGTGTTCTGGCTATTTTTGCTATTAATCTTGAACATAACAGTTGGTTTTTATCTTTAAGATAAACCCTGAGGAGAGCAACGGGATGGCTTTACGTTTACTGGATATTGGTACACAAACCGAATTATTAACTGCCTGTCGTTTGTCTTTATTGATGGGGGTTTATACGGACGACAACCGCATTGCAGAATTTTTAAAGTTCGCGCGTGGTATTGTGCAAGTCGATAATGCTGTCCTCGCATTTAAAAATGAACCTTATATATGGTATGCGTCAGAGCACATATTTAAGGCCTTTATGGCCGAAGCTGATGATGATCGTCTAGATCAGTTTTTTGCTGAACATTCTCGTATAGACCGAGACGCTGAAAATTACCAAGCTTATTCCGACTATATGCAAGAACTTGGATTAGGGCATCAGCGTTTAGTCGCTTTCGATTTAAAATATGATCAAGAATCTATCGGTAAAGTTATTTTATTCGATGATCAAGTCACTGCATTTGAAGCCAAACAATTAAAGATCGTTGAAGAATTTGTACAAAGTCTAGTCAATATTATTCAACTTCGTGTTGAAAATGCCGAATTAAAAGAAGCCTATGAACAGCAGTCGGCACTGAATTTTAGTAAGACTAAATTTTTCCAAATTATTGCGCATGATTTAAGAGCACCTTTTCATGGTCTACTTGGATTTTCTGAAGTTTTGGCACAGGAGCGTCATACCTTAGATGATTCGAGTGTGCAAAATATTGCAGACTATTTATATGACACCACACAATCGACGTATAACCTCTTAGAAAGCCTGTTGAACTGGGCCATGGCAGAAGGTGGTCGCTTTGTTTATCACCCGATTAATTTTGATTTACATCAGTCTGCAAAAATCGTAAGTGATGTCTTAAATAGCTTGGCTGTGAAGAAAAATATTCGACTGATCAATGCCGTGCCTGAAGGTATTAAAGTCAATGCAGATATCAATATGATCACATCAGTGATGCAAAACTTGGTGTCAAACGCATTGAAATTTACCCATACCGATGGAAGAGGTGTGGTGACGATTTCAGCCGATCGAGATGGAGAACGGGTTGTATTCACTATTCAAGATACTGGATTGGGGATGACCCAAGCTCAGATCGATGATTTATTTCAGCAAAAACTGACGGTTAGTATTAAAGGTACGGCAGGAGAACGTGGTACGGGGTTGGGTTTAGTCCTTTGTAAACGTTTTGTGGACTTAAATCAGGGTGAAATTGTGGTGAACTCGAAAGAAGGTGAAGGCACACAATTTAAAGTCTGGTTGCCACAGGCGACGAGCCTGCATCAAACCCTAAATACCGAGAGTAGCAGTGCACAGAAAGATGCGACCTTATAAAGATGGAACCTTAAGTGAACTTTAATACGCATCTATTGGTATAAAAGCCTAAAAATACTTTTCCCTAAGCGTTATCAACTGTTATAACTAGAAAAAAATCACGCTAGGGTTTGTGAAATGAATGCGGAGCAATTGCAGAAAACATTACGTGCCAGTCAATATGCTGAACAGGTGCTCGGAATCCATCAGGCCAGTTTAGAACAAGACTATGCAATTGATCAGTTTCAAACCTCGCTCAGTACAGCACAAATTCAACATTTTGTCGCAAGCAGCCTTGCCGATATCCAAGATGAAAATAGTTGGATGCGTGCAATTCGTGTGCTGCGCGCACGTCTGATGTTTCGTTGGATTTGGCAAGATGCCAATCAACTCACCGATGTCGTCACCTTAACGCGAGAGCTTTCAGACTTTGCCGATGCGTCCATCTGTGCGGCAAAAGATTTTGCGCTGAATCCGTTGATTGCGAAATATGGCGAACCGCTAGGCTATAAGGGGAAAGTTCAAGACCTAATTGTGGTTGCCATGGGAAAACTTGGTGCACAGGAACTTAATCTTTCAAGTGATATTGATCTTATTTTTGCCTTTGATGAACAGGGCGAAACCAATGGTCGAAAATGTATTGATGTACAGCAGTTCTGTATTTTGTGGGGACAAAAATTAATTTACCTGCTTGACCATATTACCGCAGATGGTTTTGTCTTCCGTGTAGATATGCGCCTTCGCCCATGGGGTGATGGTTCTGCCTTGGCAATCAGTCATGCGGCATTAGAAAAATATTTAAGCCAGCATGGACGCGAATGGGAGCGCTATGCCTGGATTAAGGCACGGATCGTCACTGGCGGTAAAGAAGGCGCCGAGTTACTGGAAATGACCCGACCTTTCGTCTTCCGTAAATATGTCGATTACACCGCTTTCGAAGCCATGCGTGAAATGAAAGCCATGATCGAACGTGAAGTGCTACGTCGTAATATCGAAGATGACATTAAACTCGGTGCAGGCGGAATTCGTGAAGTTGAGTTTATTGTTCAAGTCTTTCAGCTCATCTATGGCGGTTCAAAACTCGAGTTGCAAGACCGTCAATGTTTAGTGAGTTTGCATCATTTAGGTGAAGTTGGATTATTAGAAAATACCGCGGTTGCTGATTTAGAAGATGCGTATTTATTTTTACGTCGTATTGAACATGCGATACAAGCGCTCAATGATCAGCAAACCCAATCGTTGCCACATGAGCCTGAACCCCGCCAACGTATTTTAGATACTTTAGGTTTTGCATCTTGGGATGACTTTTTGCATGTACTCAATCAGAAGCGTGCCAAAGTCATTTACCAGTTTGAACATCTTATTAAAGAAAAAGAACCCGATCCGTTATTGGAAAGTTTTAGTCATTTAGAAGCCCAGTTGAACGATGTTCTAGATGATGATGCCAAAAATTTAATTCACGAATTTTGGTATGGACATGCGCTGAAAAAATTACCTGCCAAAGCTGTACAGCGCTTAAAAACCTTTTGGCCACATCTCATTGAGGCGATATTACAGTCAGATAAACCTCAGGTGGCCTTACTACGTCTCATGCCTTTGGTGGAGTCGGTGCTGCGCCGTACAGTCTATTTGGTGATGCTGATTGAGAGCAAAGGGGCATTACAACGATTAGTGAAAATGGCAACAGTGAGTCCTTGGATCTGCGAAGAATTGACGCATTATCCCGTGCTGTTGGATGAGTTTTTGTCGATGGATTTTGAGCTGCCAAAGCGTAAAGATTTAGAAGACTCTCTACGTCAACAACTGCTTCGAATTGAAATTGATCAAGTTGAAGATCAGATGCGTGTTCTTCGATTATTTAAAAAATCCAATGTCTTAGCAGTAGCTGCTAGTGATGTTTTGGCCGAAAGCCCGTTGATGAAAGTATCGGATGCATTGACCGATATTGCTGAAGTGTCGGTGAATGCAACCTTGCATTTGGCATATCAAATTGTTGCCAAAAAACATGGTTATCCAATCGATGCAGAAGGGCAGCGTTGTTCGATTGATCACACGGCTTTCGCGGTAATTGGCTATGGCAAGGTGGGTGGCATCGAGCTAGGTTATGGTTCGGACTTGGATTTGGTCTTTATTCACTATATGGACGAACAAGCGGATACCGATGGACAGAAACCAATTAGTGGCTTTGAATTTGCCATGCGGGTGGCACAAAAATTTATGTCCTTAATGACCACGCAAACCCTAGATGGTCGAGTGTATGAGGTGGATACACGTTTACGACCTTCGGGAGAGGCGGGGTTACTGGTGACCAGCTTAAAAGCTTTTGAGCAATATCAACATAAAAATGCTTGGGTCTGGGAGCATCAAGCTTTGGTCCGTGCCAGAACCATTGCAGGTGAGCACAGTTTACGGATTGAAATTGAAAACTTGCGCTGCAATATTTTGACTCAGCCACGCGATGAGAACAATGTTCGTGCAGAAGTGCTAAAAATGCGCCAAAAAATGAAAGACCATCTAGGTTCTTCTAAAGAGCAGCAAAAAGATGGAATTTTTCATTTAAAACAAGATGCAGGTGGTATCGTTGACATCGAATTTATGGCACAGTATGCAGTATTAGCATGGAGTGGGTCGAATCCCGATCTCGCCCATTACTCTGACAACGTACGAATCCTTGAGGATGCCGCAAGAACGGATTGCTTATCCAGCGCCGATGCGACAGCATTGATTCAAGCTTATCTCCGTGAACGAGCCGAGAGCCATCGTCTAGCACTTGCGAATCAATCCATGCAAGTTTCAGCTGATGATTGGCACGATACCCGAGTGGTCGTTTGCAAGCTATGGCAAAGATTAATTGATCCAACTGCAACGTTTGCATTGGATAAAAATGACTGTGTATAAAAATTTGGAGTGTGTGCCATGAACTTGGCTGATCGTGATGGTTTTATTTGGCAAGATGGACAATTGGTTGACTGGCGTGAGGCGAAAACTCACGTATTAACACATACATTGCATTACAGCATGGGTGTGTTTGAAGGCGTCCGTGCTTATGAAACTCCGAATGGAACGGCTATTTTCCGTTTAAAAGAACACACTAAGCGTTTATTAAATTCTGCAAAAATTTATCAAATGAAAGTCCCATTTGATCATGCAGTATTAGAACAAGCTCAAATTGATGTGGTTCGTGAAAATAAATTGGCTTCTTGCTATTTACGCCCAATTATTTTTATTGGTTCAGAAAAATTAGGTATTGCAGCAACTGACAATACAATTCATGCCGTTGTTGCTGCATGGAGCTGGGGTGCTTACCTTGGTGATGAAGCGATGGCGAAGGGTATTCGTGTTAAAACGTCTTCATTTACGCACCATCATCCAAACGTGACCATGTGTAAAGCAAAAGCATCTGGTAACTATACTTTGTCCATTCTTGCACACCAAGAAGTGGCACATGCTGGCTATGACGAAGCAATGTTACTCGACCCACAAGGTTATGTATGTCAAGGTTCAGGCGAAAATGTATTCTTAGTTCGTGATGGTGTGATTCATACTCCTGACATCGCGGGTGGTGCACTTGATGGTATTACTCGTCAAACCATTATTACGATTGCGAAAGACCTTGGTTTTGAAGTAGTTGAACGTCGTATTACACGTGACGAATTCTACATTGCAGATGAAGCATTCTTCACAGGTACTGCTGCTGAAGTGACGCCAATCCGTGAATATGATGACCGTCAAATTGGTGAAGGTTGTCGTGGTCCAATCACTGAGCAAATCCAAACTGCATTCTTTAATGCGGTTCAGGGTAAAGACCCTAAATATGCGCACTGGTTAACTTACGTAAAATAAGCTGATCGGTTAAGATGAAAAGGCGAAACTAAGTTTCGCCTTTTTTATTGGCTTGAAGATATTGAATTTTTTGGAACGAGACTATGCATATTGTTTATGTCAGTGATGGTAAAGCAGGACATCGCTCACAGGCTCTAGGTTTATTTAAGGCCATGCACAAGCAAACAAATATTGAGTTAACTTTTGAAGAAATTTCAATTGATCAGCTACCACTCTTGAGTTTATTGACTGCATATAAAAAACAAAAACATGCTGCAGTATCGCAGCCACCTGATTATATTTTTGGGGTAGGCAGTCATACGCAATTACGTGTTTTATTGATGGGTAAAGTTTTTCCATGTGCGAAAACTGTCATTTTAATGAAACCAAATTTTCCTTTGTCTTGGTTTGATCATGTGGTTATTCCTGAACATGATGGTGTGCTAGAGCGGGCAAATGTGATTGTTACACAAGGTGCGTTGAATCCCATTGAAAATGAGCAGCGACACATAGCAAACCGTATTTTGATTGCATTAGGTGGTTCATCTAAACGGCATATTTGGAATGCAGATAAGGTGATGTCTGCGATTCAGCAGATTGTGCAGCAGAATATGCAGTGTGACATTATTTTGACGAGTTCTAGGCGTACACCTGCTGATTTTTTACCTGCAGTGGCTCAGCAAAGTTTTGCTTCACAACTGCAAATTTTTCCAGTTGATGAAACGCCGCAGGGTTGGATTTTTGAAGAGATGCAAAAAGCGGAAGCTGTATGGGTGACTGAAGATAGTGTATCTATGATATACGAGGCACTCACCGCAGGCTGTAAAGTGGGGCTTATTCAGATAGATCGAGCGAAAGAGGATCGTATCACGCGTTCGGTACAGCATTTGATTGATCAGAAACTTGTATCGAATGCTAGACAAATTGCTGAATTATATTCTACCGCTGCTTTTAAAGAAGCTGAGCGTGTGGCAACATATCTTTTAATCAAGTAGCTGTGATTTAATCGTGATTTATATTCTGATTGTTTTATTTATCTTGTTGTTCGCATTCAGTTATAAGTACGCATGGTGGAAGCCAGCAGTAGATTGGAATAGACCACGAATTTTAATGTATCACATGGTACGTGAGC
Source organism: Acinetobacter sp. YH12129 (assembly GCF_013418685.1). NCBI lineage: Bacteria > Pseudomonadati > Pseudomonadota > Gammaproteobacteria > Moraxellales > Moraxellaceae > Acinetobacter > Acinetobacter sp. YH12129. The sequence continues at coordinate 70,636 of NZ_VPBP01000014.1, read as the reverse complement.
ACATTGATGGTGCAAAATTTAATAAATTACGAGTTAGGCCCACTGAGTTTGAAAAGCAAATAGCATGGCTAAAAGCAGAAGGTTTTAACTTTGTAACTATGCAGGAATTACAAGATCATTGGGGGAGGCATCCTGCAAAAACTGTTGCAATCACTTTTGATGATGGTTATTTAGATAACTTGGAAAATGCTTTTCCAATTTTAGAAAAATATCAAGCCAAAGCGACGATTTATGTAGTGATAGACCGACATGATCGAGATTGGTCAACCTACAAAAAAGCACATCATAATAGTGGTGAACTTGCCCGTGAGCCTAAATTAAATGATGAACAAGTCAAATTGTTATCAAATTCCGGTTTGATAGAAATTGGTTCACATACAATGACCCATGCGAATCTTGCAAAGTTGGATGATATTGAATGCTTAGATGAGTTAACTCAATCCAAGCAATCACTTGAAGATTTGATTCATCGCTCTGTAAATAGTTTTGCATATCCATTTGGTATTTATGCCGCGCGTGATGTAAGTTTGGCACAGCAGGCAGGATATACCAATGCAGTAACAACGCAAGAAGGCATAGATGGGAAAATGCCTGATTTTATGCAATTGCAACGTATTAAAGTGAGTGGTAAAGACTCATTATTTGCTTTTAAATTGCGAATGAAATTGGGGAAAAGAGCTTAGTTGCTTTCTCTACTATTAATTTTTCTTACATGATCTAATTGGTTGAAGTAAGTTGTGAGTTTCATCCGATGTTTGTTCCATGTTTGAATTGGATGAAGACGACTTGTTAAGTAAATGATGAAGTCTGTAAATTTTCGCTGGGGTGTATGGCGTATACTTTTCCAATAGGTTGAAATTGCTTTTTTGATCAGTAGTTTTTTATTTTGTTCAGCAATATCTGGATAGTCTCGGATAAAATCATCAATTGTGAAGAACATATCATGGTGTTGTTGTTCTAGATGGCGGGATAGGCGGTTTTCCCCACGAATAGATTTTGTTTCAGTCTCATCTAAAATAACAAAAACACTATGTAAGTCGCTAGAGATTATTTTTTTTGAATATTTGGATAAGTTTAAAGCTAATGATTCATCTTGAATAAATATGTTTTCATTGCAGCCTTTGGATTTTATAAATAAGTCACGTGTACACATAACGCACATCTGCATAATATTATTTTCAAGTACGTAATTTAAAGGTGTTGTGCTAGATTGCCATGTTGCAATAGTGTGCTTCTGAATTTCATTCAGATCGTGAATTTTAACCTTTTCTGCATAACATAAATCGGCATTTTGCTTTTGCATTTCTGCTAAAAACATATTGAGACGATTAGGTGCTAAAACATCATCAGCATCCATGAAAAATAGATAATTACCAGTTGCAGAAAATGCACCTTGATTTAAACGAACAGCTGGGCCTTTATTGTCTGCATTTTGAATGATTTTGATTTTTGGGTAAGTTTCTATTAGATATTTACTGTTTTTAGACCATTCTGGATCTGTAGAGCAGTCATCTACCACAATAATTTCGTGCAAATTTTCATCTTGAGGTTGTAGTGATTCAATGGTTCTATTCAGTAATTGGCCTTTATTGTAATGAGTGAGGATGACTGAAATCATTTTAATATCCTAAATTACGTTTAAAAGCTTGGGTAATTGGGCTTGATGAGTTTAAATCTTGGGTATTTCTGACATTTGGATACTGAAAAATATCTTCGAGCATTTGTCTCTGCATGAGTTGAGCTTGAAGATATTTCTCATTTAAAGGTTCTAAAATAGACTTGGGGCCATATATTGAGCTGACAAAACGTCCACTTTGGATAGTTTCGGCAAGCATGGAAGTACTGTCTTCTGTGACGAAAATATAAGTAGCTTGTTGAATTAGTTGAATTAGTGACAAAGCTTTTTCAGTATGAATAAAATGTAATTGGATATTTTTTGGAATATCAGTTTTATTCAAAAATGCACTTAGATTTGGTGTGCGACGTGAGTTGGTAATTAAGCCTTTAAGTTGATTGTTTCTACAAAATAGAATGAAGTTACTTATGATTTTTTCAAAATCTGTATAAGTAAAAGGGTGTTCATCTGTAGCCCCTCCTAAAACGAGTAAAGCTGTTGTTTGATCGAGTTGATCATGTTGCATGTTAAAAAACTCTTTTTTAACAGGTGGTGTTGTTAGTACAACTTGATCTGACTGCGTATTTTGTGGGAGTGCAGTAATTGTGCAGCTGACTAGTTTGCTGTTTACCTTACGTAAGTCACCTGCATAAAATAGAGGAACTTTTAAATTACGGCTTACAAAAATGCCATAGATTAGGTTGGGCATTCCAGAGCAAATAATGCAGTTAATATCATGATTTAAAATAAAATTTTTAAAAAACAAAGCAGCAAATAAGTCGAATAAACGCGGATACCAACTAATTTTTTTTAAGAGGCTGATTTGCCACTTTTTTAAGGTGGGTGTAACTATTTTATATAAAGTTGTTGAATAAGCGGTTTCTAGATTGTCGTAAACTCCTAAGCTAGGGTTTAAATGCCCAGCACGTTGGTCATGAATAATAAGAACAGCAAGGCTAGGTTTGCTTTTCATAAGATTTGAAAGTTTGACATATCAATTTTGTATAGTAGCAAAAATCTATTCTGTTGTCAGAGCAACCTTGAAGTAAGGCAAGATTCAGAGTGTTATTTTAAATTAGGTGGTGGCCTATTTAGATTAATAATAATAAAATGTTTTCTAATCAGTAGTTAGCGCAATTTGAAAAAGGCTTTTCTTGAAAAAATTAAAAATAGTTCACACAGTTTATGGGGATGCTTCAGGTGGGCGTTGGCAAGCAATGCTGAACACTTTTGATGCATTAGAAAGCAAGGGGCATGAAGGTTTTTTGGTATATGGTGATGAAAATAAAAAGTTAAAATCTGAGAGTTATCCAAAGTTTGTACTCAATAGTTCAGGGTTTTATGATCTGATTGCAGCAGTAAAACTAGCTTTATGGTTACGCTCTTATCGGCCTGATCTTGTAATCGCCCATAGTGGACGTGCTGTTTACTTATTTAAAAATGCGATGTTTTTTTCACAAATCAAATGCCCTGTTATTGCGATGAATCATAGTCATAATGTGAAAAGGACATTACGCGCAGATGGATTTATTCATATTACTCCTTATGTAGCCCAGTGTGTTGCTGATGCTGCAAAAAAGAAGGGTGTGGATTTGAGAAAAAAACCACAAGCAGTTATTCCAAATTTAATACATTTGCCAGAAGATGAACCTTCTTTTGCTAAAAAACTTGGGGAACCTGTGGTCTTGGGGATTATGACGCGCTTGGTTGAATATAAGGGTACACACATAGCAATTTCTGCTGTGGAGCAGTTAAAGCAAAAAGGATACATGGTCAAGTTGTTGATTGCAGGGGATGGTGAACAGAAAGAGTTTTTATTTCAGCAAGTTAAAGATTTGAATTTGGAGAGTGACGTAGAGTTTTTAGGTTGGATTGGCGGAGAACAAAAAAGAAAGTTTTATAAAGATATTGATATTGCTCTCGTTCCTACAATGAATGATACCCAACCATTGGCTATATTAGATGCTTTTGCTTGGGGGAAACCTGTTGTTGCGAGTGATCATATTAGTGTCCAGCAAATTGTTCGACAAGGTGAAAATGGTTTGATGACAAAATGCGGAGATGTTCAAGATCTAGTTAATAATCTAATTATTCTGATTGAATCCCCTGAGCAAATTAGTAGAATGGCACAGGTTGGACACCAAGATGCTGAAAATGAATATCAATTTTGCAAAGTTGCGGATAAGCTGATCGATTTTCTTGATTCTACATATATTTAATAATGTCATTATGGTTTATTTGGGTTGGTTATGAAAATTTTAGTTACAGGCGGTGCAGGATTTATTGGTTCAGCTGTCATCCGCCATATTATTCAAAATACCAACAACCACGTTCTGAATATCGATAAACTGACTTATGCGGGTAATTTAGAATCGTTAAAAGAAATCGATCAATATCCGAACTATGAGTTCAAACAAATCGATATTTGTGATACAGAACAAATTACAGCTGCAATAGATGCATTTCAACCTAATGCAATTATGCATTTAGCTGCAGAGTCGCATGTAGACCGCTCAATTGATGGCCCAGCAGCATTTATTCAAACCAATATTGTGGGAACTTATACTTTATTAGAAGCCGCTCGAAAGTATTGGATGGGGCTTGACGCCGAAGCTCAACAAAACTTTCGCTTTCATCATATTTCAACTGATGAGGTTTATGGTGACTTAGAAGGCACGACAGATTTGTTTACTGAAACAACTTCATACGCGCCAAGCTCTCCATATTCTGCCTCTAAAGCCAGTTCGGATCATCTGGTACGTGCTTGGCACAGAACTTATGGCCTACCTATCATTGTGACCAATTGCTCCAATAATTATGGGCCTTACCATTTTCCAGAAAAATTAATTCCATTGGTGATCTTAAATGCACTGGATGCTAAACCTTTGCCTGTATATGGTAATGGTCAGCAAATTCGGGATTGGTTATTTGTAGAAGATCATGCACGCGCTTTATATAAAGTGGTGACTGAGGGTGTAGTGGGTGAAACCTATAATATTGGTGGTCATAATGAAAAACAGAATATAGAAGTGGTCAAAACTATTTGTAAAATTTTGAATGAGCTAAAACCACAGGTAAATGGTCAAACCTATGAATCACTGATTACATTTGTAAAAGACCGCCCTGGGCATGATTTACGCTATGCGATTGATGCTACAAAAATTCAAAATGAATTAGGTTGGACACCTACAGAAACTTTTGAAACTGGAATTCGTAAAACGGTGCAATGGTATTTAAATAATTTAGATTGGTGTCATCGAGTGCAAGATGGCAGTTACCAACGCGAAAGATTAGGTGTAAATTCATAATGTCAAATACAACAAAAGGTATTATTTTAGCGGGCGGTTCAGGTACACGTTTATATCCGATTACCAAAGGGGTATCTAAGCAGTTATTGCCTATTTATGATAAACCCATGGTGTATTACCCGCTTTCGGTGCTGATGCTTGCGGGTATTCGTGACGTACTCATTATTAGTACCCCTGAAGATATTGATGGTTTTAAGCGTTTATTGGGTGATGGTGCTCAATTTGGTATTCAGCTTGAATATGCCGTCCAACCTAGTCCAGATGGTTTAGCACAAGCCTTTATTATTGGTGAAAGCTTTATTGGAAATAGTAATGTTTGTTTAGTGCTTGGCGACAACATTTTTTATGGTCAAGGTTTTACCCCAATGCTACGTCAAGCCGTTGCACGTCAAAAAGGTGCAACGGTATTTGGCTATCAGGTGAAAGACCCTGAGCGTTTTGGTGTGGTTGAATTTGATGAGCAGAAACGAGCAATTTCTTTAGAAGAAAAACCTAAACAACCTAAATCCCACTTTGCGGTCACAGGTCTATATTTTTATGACAATGATGTGATTCAAATTGCGAAACAAGTGAAGCCTTCTGAACGTGGAGAATTAGAAATTACCACAGTTAATCAGATGTATTTAGAGCGCGGTGATCTAAATGTGGAATTGCTCGGACGTGGTTTTGCATGGTTAGATACAGGTACACATTCAAGTTTACTGGAGGCAGCACAGTTTGTAGAAACCATTGAAAAACGTCAGGGTTATAAAGTGGCGTGTTTGGAAGAAATTGCCTTGAATAATGGTTGGCTGAGCAAAGAACAAGTTTTAGAAATTGGTCAAAGCATGAGTAAAAATGATTATGGGCAATATCTAATTTCTTTGGTGAATGAGATATGAGTCAAGAGTCAATTTATGTCACTCAACCTGTTTTACCTGAGCTTGCAGAATTTATTCCTTATTTAGAACAAATTTGGAAAAATAAAATTTTAACCAACTGTGGACCATTACATCAGCAGTTGGAAAAAGAGCTTTGTGAGTATTTGGGCGTTGATTATATTTCATTATTTAATAATGGAACGATTGCATTGGTAACAGCGCTACAGGCACTTGGATTTGAACAAGGTGAGGTGATTACGACACCATATACTTTTGTTGCTACAGCTCATTCGATAGTTTGGAATAAACTCACTCCAGTCTTTGTTGATATTGATCCGCAAACATCTAATATTGACCCAGTAAAAGTTGAGCAAGCCATAACTGATAAGACGGTCGCGATTTTACCAGTACATTGTTATGGCATCCCTTGTGATGTGGAAGTACTACAAAATATTGCTACTAAGCATAATTTAAAATTAATCTATGATGCGGCACATGCCTTTGGTGTAAAACATCATGGAAAAAGCTTACTCAATTATGGTGATTTAAGTGTAATGAGCTTTCATGCTACAAAAGTATTTAATACTTTTGAGGGGGGGGCTATTGTTTGCCATAGTGCTGAAATGAAGCAACGTATTGATCGTTTAAAGAATTTTGGTATTGTGAATGAGAATACAATAGATGAGATTTCTTTAAATGGTAAATTGAGTGAAGTGCATGCTGCACTAGGTTTGCTACAATTGAAATCTATTGATCGCACACTATTAGCACGTCAAAAAATAGATGACATGTATCGTCATGGACTTACAGGTATATCTGGAATTCACTGTATTAAACGTCCAAGTTTAGAAAAAGATAATTACTCTTATTTCCCAATCGTTATTTCTAAGCCGTATCCGCTTAGACGTGATGAATTGTTTGAAAAACTAAAGCTTAATGGGATTTTTGCAAGAAAATATTTTTATCCGATAATGACTGATTTGGCTATTTATAAGGAGTATCAATCAGACACCCCTGAAGCGAAACTCTTATCAGGGGGAGTGCTTTGCTTGCCGCTATATCCAAATCTTAGCCTAGATTCAGTACAGAAAATTATTGATTTAATTAAGGACAATTAAGATGGCTTTTTTAACAGAAGAGCAAATTAAAGCCATGGGCTTTCATCACGTAGGTGAAAATTGCTTACTTTCGGATAAGGCATCTTATTATAATTGTAATAACATAATAATTGGTAATAATGTAAGAATTGATGACTTTTGTGTACTATCAGCTGGTATAGGTGGAATTGAGATAGGAAGCCATATTCATATTGCAGTATATAGCTCACTCATAGGAGCAGGTAAAATAGTGTTAAAGGATTTCTGTAATATTTCATCAAAAGTAGCTATTTATAGTAGTAATGATGATTACAGTGGTCAGTTTATGACGAATCCTACAGTGCCTAGTAAATATACAAATGTGACAAGTTCAGATGTTATAATCGGAAAGCATGTAATTGTTGGATCTGGATGTGTGATTTTGCCTGGTGTTACTTTAGAAACAGGTGTTGCTGTTGGTGCATTAAGTTTAGTAAATAAAAATTGTAAAGAGTTTGGTGTTTATATGGGTACACCAGCAAAAAAAATTAAAGATAGAAAAAGAGATTTACTTATGCTGGAAATAGAACTAAAAAAAGAGAGATCGATTTAGTATGAATATATTGGTTTCAGTCTGTATTGTTACCTATAATCAAGAAAAATTTCTAGAGCAGACTTTACAAAGTATTCTAAATCAAAATACAAATTTTCAGTATGAAGTGATTGTTGGGGATGATTGCTCTACTGATTCAACTAGAAAAATAATAGAAGGATTTTTAATAAAATATCCTAATATTGTTGTTCCTATATTTCATAAAGTAAATATAGGCCCAATAGAAAATATTAAATCTGTATATAAAAAGGCTAAAGGCAAATATATATATCACCTTGATGGAGATGATTTAGCTCTACCAGGTAAATTGCAACGTCAATTTGATGTTATGGAATCCAACCCAGATAGTGTTATCTGTACTCATGATATGCGGTATATAGATGCCAAAGGAAATAAGGTGCGAGAATGGACTCATCAAAAAGGCAAATTTAATTTAGATTATTTATATCTAAATTTACCTTTTTTTGCACATTCATCAAAAATGTTTCGCAATGATTTTATATTTGATTATTTTGATAGTTTGCATCCTAAAGCATTAGATATTGAAATTCATATTGAGCAGGCTAGAAAAGGGTTTATTTATCACTTGGATGAAGAGTTGGGTGCATATCGTGTAGATGTTGGGATTAGTAATATTGGTAAAAAAATAAACCCAATTTTGCCTCTGGGTATAATGAGGGCATATGATAAAAAGCTCTCTGAAGAGTTGAGTTGTGAGGAGAGAAAAAGGTTGAATGCAGTGTATGCGAAATATACTTTTCGTTATGCAAGATATTTTTATAAAACTGGAAGTGATTATAATATTTATTGTTTGTTGATTAAGAAATCAGTTTCGCTAAAAATATTTACTATGCGTCAAATATTTTTTTACTTACTTGTTTTTTTACCAAAAATTATTATTTGGAAATTACGGTGATTTTTAAACTATTTGTGTATTGATTCAGTGTTATTGATGATAACTAGGATGTCTAAAGTATAAGGTAAACTTTATGAGGTTTATAGCTTTAAATTTTTATTGTTTAAAATGAAGTTTATGTTATAGATGACTGTTGTTAGTTAGTGTATGCTGAATTTTTATAAAGGCAACTGTGATTTTAAAATTTTACTTTAGTTTATTAATCCGTGAAGAACTCAGCTAAATGACTTCAAACGGAAACTATATTATCAGCTAAATATCTGATTGTATATAAAAACTAGGTCATATGATTATTGATAGATTTCGTATTTGATTTCTTTGGTTTGTTGGATTTAATCCTTTTTTACACTTAATGCTCAGGAATCATAGTTTTTATCTGTTTCATCTAAATCCAATTGCTTGTCTAAAATATGAGTAACTTTACTATCATGAGCTGCTTTATCTGAAATAATAAATTCGATTAAATTAGACTAGAATTGTTCATTCAGCATTGTAGGAAGCACCGATGGTAGTGATTTTGATTTAATAATTGAGTTTACTATTTTTATACACCAAAATACCAACAGGCATTAGTTTTATATGTGCTTTTTAAAGATATTTAGAATTGAATGTAATTTCCATTGAATATTTAGTTTAAAAATTTTAAAAAATATATTTTTTAATGGTTCTTCAGTGTACGCTAATTTGTGTAATAAGTTAACTCGTGGATCCATTTGCGTTTCTAAGCTGTACAGTTCTTTGACGCGGTGTGCGCCATTTTTTCCTATTTCTTTTAGGGCAGCGGGGTGGTTATAATAAAAAATAATTTTATCAATAATATCATTGGTGTCATATTTAATTAATACAATATCTTTCTCGTTAGTAAAATAGTTTTCTGCGGAGTTAAATTCATCGTGAGCAAAGATAGCACTACCGCGTAAAGCAGCTTCAATACAACTAGCAGTGGGGAAGCCATCAAATGATCCTGGAGAAATTTGACCACTAATATTGGGGGATAAAATTATATCAATAGTTTTGAATAAATTGTCAAAATCTTCTGGATCTAATGAACCATGAAATTTGATATGGTCACCTAATGTATCAACATTAATAATTTTAGAATCAAAAGACCCTATAACATGAAAGTAGATATTCTTATATCGTTGATGCAGTATAGTGGCAACATCTATAAAAATATCATATCCTTTATCTTTTCCATACGGAGTATATCTGTGCGCCATAAAACAGATATCCATGCGATTCTTATCAAATCCCCAATAATGTTTTTTAGTAAATAAATCTGTTTTGGATATCTCAGGCATTACAACTCCAAAGATCATTTGAATTTTTTCTTTAGAACACATTCCTTTATTTAAAATATAATCATAAGTTACTTGCTGGGTTACTATTACTTTTTTAAAACAAGGGGAACTAAAGATTCGTTTGAGCTTATGGTCACATATAGGATCGTTTAGTAAAAATCCTCCACCTGGATAAAGAGTAAATACAAATGGAGCTTTAGCGGACTCAATTTTAGGTAAAATTGCGAATGTGTTATTTAAAAAAGTGAGATAGACCAGATCAGTGCTCTTAATATGTATTTTTTTGCTTTCAAGTATTACTTTATGACTAAGATTTGGAAATTTTTCCTTATATTCTTGTACAATAATAGCTGCTGATTTTTTATCAAGTGACTCAATATTTTTTCCAGAAGTTATTATTACAGATTTTTTAAATTCCTGTAAGTATGTGGTGAACTCTATATATCTAAATCCACTTTTAGGAGAGGGGAATGTATCGTCAATGATTAATAGATTGAATTTGTCTGATTTTGAAATTTGAGTATTACTATTTAATTTTTTTTCATTGGAATTAATAAGCATAAAAGTGTACTCTTTTAAATTTAATAACTAATCATATATATTTATTTTTAATTTGTCATATATTTTGATCTAATTTTTTAATAGAATTTAATGTTTGGTTGTGTTGTTTTGGCACTATTGAATCAGAATTAAAGTTAGCTATCTGAAATTAATAGACACATTAATCTTAACTTTAAATGAAGGTCATTTATTTTCTTTGGAAACTAAATTTAAAATTTGTATTTCCATATTCTGTATGCATACTTTTTCTATACATTCATTATTATATATATAAGGGTCTGCTACACATTTTTCCAATGCATCACTTAAAGCTTGAATATTTTGTTTAGGAACTAATCCAAATTTTGCAGTATCAAGAGTAAATAAATCTGTAATACCAGCTGAAGAGTCATAACTAATAACAGGAATACCAAGAGCAATTGCTTCGGCTAATGTTACTGGACTACCTTCGTATAAAGAGCACATAACAAGACTCTTGCTTTGTAACATTAGTTGATGTGGTTCATCTACCCATCCAAGAAAATCTATTCTATCGGAAATATTAAGTTGTTTTGCTAGGTCTTTGAGTTTCTGGCATTCAGGCCCATCTCCAACAATGGCCATTCTTCCCGTGAGATTACTCATAGCAAATGCTTTAATGGCATGGTCTACTTGCTTAATTTGAACTAAGCGCCCAACAAAAATTACATCCCATTTCTTTTTAGTAAATTTAGATCGACCTATAAGATCATTAGGTAATTCTACACCATTTGCAATAGTGATAGTTGAATTTGGTTGTGTATGAATCTTTGCTTTATATTCTAAGTCACGGTTTACTGTAATTAGGTTTTTATTCTTAAATAATTTAGAAAACTTTCTTTTATTTCTAAAAAAACGAAAATACTCTTTGATTTGTTTTAAAGGATTGTTAAATCTTCTAATCTCTAAAAGATCTCCATGAATCCAATACCAGATGTTTTCTTTTTGGGTTAAGTATTTGCCTAGGTAATATCCATTATGAAAACCAATAATTATTAAATCAAAATTTCTCTTATTTATTAATGATGAAAAATTTTGCAGCTCTTTTGTCGAAAGTTCTTTAAACTTCCAAAGCTTACCAAATGCAAATTTTGTATCAATATTTAAGTCAATATATTCGATAGATGGGTCAACTATTAGTGTATTTCTACTCGAGTTTAAAACAGCAAGAGTTACTAAATGCTTGCTTTTTGCTAGAGTATGCGCAAGCGCGAGAGTAATTTTTTCAGCACCACCTTTACCTAAATCATCTACTATAAATAAAATTTTTTTCATATCATGTGCTTACTTTTATTTATTAGTTTTTATCCGCATTACCTTTCAACACCATATAAATCAAACCGACAAAGATTAATAATGCACCTGCAAGGCTGCTGACACAGAATAAAACGATTCGGTTATAGGTGGTTAAGTTGAATAATTCATTGGCTAAAATGTAGCGCATGAACAACCATTGTACGACAGAAAAAACAATCAACACGATTGCACGACGACGGACTTCAGGACGCATAGCCATAGGAGAATCACTTAAAGTGGAAATTGAGGCTATTATGCCACTGTCGATAATCGATCTCAATTGAATAAGGTGAATCTATGCAATCTTGCTCAACAATGAGATGTAAGGTTTTGACGGTAGTGCCAATAATTTTATTGACGATAGACGTTGATGTTCCCTAAACAATGTCTAAAGCGCTTATAAGACCAGATATATTGTTCAGGTGCTTGATTGATTATATCTTGCATCGCAATATTGAGTGTATCTACAGAGAGCTGTAAATCTCTAGACAAAATGTCATCTGAGAGATTTGTGCAATGTAAATCAAAACTAGATAGATCATCGTTGCGGATACAGCTCAAACCAATCACATTACATTGTGTTTTTGCAGCGAGTTTCGACACCAAAGTCACAGTTAGGGTATTTTGCCCAAAAAAATGGGAATAAATGCCACCAGAAGGCTTAGGTAAATGGTCTGGTAAAATGACTGTTAGGCCACCTTGTTTCAAATGTTTAAAAATGGCACGGATCCCTGTTTCATCTGTAGGAACGAGTGTTGCGTTAAACTTTTCTCGTGCTTCTAACAGATAACGATTGATCCCTTTATTTTTATTCGGTTTATACATAATCATCGGTTCTGTATACAGGTTCAGCCATGCATTGAGTAATTCCCAGCAGCCAAAATGCGGAATCACAACGATCACACCTTTTTTATTCGCAAGTGCTTCCGTGAGGATATTTTCACCATAAATGTTTTTCAATAAGCTCAGGCTATAACTTGGCGGCATCCCCCAACATTTAATAAATTCAATATAGGTCAGGCATTGGCTGCGGATACTTTGATTGATGAGCTGTCTCTGCGCTGTCTCGGACAAGTCTGGGTAGGCCAGTTGAATATTGATGCTAGTGATACGTTTGATTGATGAGTTAAACAGGTCAAGAATAAACGCGATCATCAAAGCCAAGTTTTGTAACAGCCAAAGTGGCAATAGCGCGATGATTTTGAATATAAAGTACATGGATCACAAGGTCTCAAAATTGACAGCATGGAATAAAATAAATTTTGCCAAGAGACCGGACTTATTCAATGAAAAGTACAAAAAGATCTGAATCTAAAAACAAAATAATCGGAAGTGGAAAATTGAGCTGTCCATTGCTCAAAGGATGTAGTGCAACATCATAACGTACTTGAAGCGTTTTGATATTAGCAAAGTCAATCAAATCTTTAATTTATGTTTTGTAGGTTTTCTACCACTTTTTATAGGTTGAAATAAAAAAACCCTGCATAGCGCAGGGTTTTTTGAAACTTAAAATCTAAATCTTAAAATGTAAGATTATTTAGATTCTTCAGCTTTTGGTTTTTCACGTAAGCGAATACCTAAGTCACGTAATTGGTTCGCTTCAACTGGCGCAGGCGCTTGGGTTAAAGGACATTCCGCAGTCTTAGTTTTCGGGAATGCAATCACGTCACGGATAGAAGATGCACCAGTCATCAACATCACTAAACGGTCAAGACCGAATGCTAAACCACCGTGAGGAGGCGCACCGAATTTCAAGGCGTTAAGCAAGAAGCTGAATTTCTCTTCTGCTTCTTCTTCAGAAATACCAAGCGCTTCAAAGATCGCTTTTTGCATTTCTAGATTGAAGATACGTAATGAACCACCACCGATTTCAGTACCGTTCAATACCATATCGTAAGCAACAGAAAGTGCAGCACCTGGGTTGTTCTTCACTTCTTCAACGCTTGATTTTGGCAGCGTGAATGGGTGATGAACAGACGTCCATTTACCGTCATCAGTTTCTTCGAACATTGGGAAGTCAACAACCCAAAGTGGCGCCCACTCGCAAGTTGCAAGTTTCATGTCGTGACCGACTTTAATACGTAAAGCACCCATCGCATCATTTACGATTTTCGCTTTGTCCGCACCAAAGAATACGATGTCGCCATTTTCAGCACCAACGCGTTTCAATAGATCAAGCACGATTGGCTCGATGAATTTAACGATTGGAGATTGAAGACCTTCAATACCTTTTTCAAGTTCGTTGACTTTGATGTAAGCCAAGCCTTTCGCGCCATAAATGCCAACGAATTTAGTGTATTCGTCAATTTGGCTACGTGGAAGCGCGCCAGCACCTGGTACGCGAAGCGCAACAATACGGCCTTTAGGATCTTTTGCAGGACCTGCGAATACTTTGAACTCAACGTCTTGCATCATGTCTGCAACGTCAACCAATTTCAAAGGAATACGTAAGTCAGGTTTATCAGATGCATAGTCACGCATTGCATCTGCATACGTCATACGTGGGAACTTGTCGAACTGAACGTTTAGAAGTTCTTTGAACATCTTAACCGTTAAACGTTCCATCAAATCCATAATGTCATCGTCACTCATGAACGATGTTTCAACGTCGATTTGTGTGAATTCAGGCTGACGGTCAGCACGTAAGTCTTCATCACGGAAACATTTAGCAATTTGGTAGTAACGATCGATACCGCCAACCATTAACAACTGTTTGAACAATTGCGGAGATTGTGGAAGTGCGTAGAAGCTACCGTTAGAAACACGACTTGGTACTAAATAGTCACGCGCACCTTCAGGAGTTGCACGAGTCAAAATCGGTGTTTCAACGTCTAGGAAACCATTTTCTTCGAAGTAGTTACGAATCAGGTTTGTTAATTTAGAACGGAAACGTAAACGATCTAACATTTCTGGACGACGAATATCGAGGAAACGATATTTCAAACGTACTTCTTCAGAAATATTGGTATTTTCGTCATTCAATGGGAATGGAGGAGTTTCAGACGCAGCAAGAACTTCAATTTCTTTGCCTAAAACTTCGATTTGACCACTCACGATATTCGCGTTTTCAGTACCTGCGTAACGACGACGCACACGGCCTGTAATTTTTAATACGAATTCTGAACGTGATTTATCAGCAGTCGCGAAAGCTTCAGGAGTATCAGGGTCAATCACCACTTGAACAAGGCCATCACGGTCGCGCATGTCAAGGAAGATTACACCACCGTGGTCACGGCGACGGTGAACCCAACCGCATAATGTAACGGTTTGGTCGATTTGGGCTTCAGTAAGTGAGCCGCAGTAATGAGTTCGCATCATAGCGTTAGAAATCCAACTATATGGGTTAAGGTCAGCGAATACGTAAACAGCGTACCGCTTTTATTCGAATAGGGGATTATGCCTCTTTTTGGCTGTTTTGTCACAAGGACTTATTGCTAAAACTGCCAAATTTACAGCAAATTTTCGGTCAATGATGGGCTTAAGCCGATGACGTTGAAAAAATATTGGTGCTCTTGCTTAAGATCAGAAATATCAGACTACCGAAGCTAAACGTGGCTAAAAATGCACGGAAAAAATAATTAATGGCTTTGCCGACATAGGCATACAAGTCGTGTACAAAGGCATCAGAGTAAATACTGTCAGCAAAATAAAAATAACTTGCGATTCCCGCAGCTAGAGACAGGGCCGCTAAACCATATACATAGACTTTGATGGTTGTGGGGACGTTTACAGTACTTCGATAGTGAAGATGATGACGATAAATCATCCATGCCAAAACGGGGAGTGCCAAGCCAGATAATCCAATTTGCAACACGCGATGTAGGGGATATGAATGACCAAAAAATTGAATCGGTAGACTCAATAGATCCTTAAATGCAAAGGTACGAAAGTCAACATGGGTCAAGCCATCCCAAACAATATGCGTCGAAGTTCCAATGATGAGTGCGAGGATGAGGCTTAGGATAAACCCACAGCATTGATTGAAATTCTGTAGATGCAGCGGCTTATTTAAACCAAAAAAAGCAAATAACATCGGGCGATAAAGCACATACCACAGCACACAAAACAGCAAACCTAGGATTAAGTTTGGAACAATTAACCCCGACCATTGATGTGAACCTACATAGTCAGCATTAGTAAATAAACGGAATAAATCCGGCACCATGCTACCAATTGCGAGTGCTGCAATAGACAGGCGGTTTCCGCTTAACTTGGAAATAGGCGGTGCGAGTACAGCATGGGATATGGTAAAAGGCATTGAACTAAAATAAATATATGAATAAATACAATGTGGTATAGGTGAGTGTATATGATTTGGGCAGATTAGAATGTTTTTTATTGCAAAATGAATGAAATGTTATATTATAACATTATTCAAAAATAGCCTGATTTGAGTCTCTCCAACATGTCTTTTCATAAGAATTTAATAACTGTTTCGATTTTTGCAGTGATTGCACCCAACCTTTATGCCGATGATCCAGAACAACAGGTACAAAAGCTCGAAGCTATTAATGTTCAGGTCCATCCTTTAAACCAAAGTGCGGCAGATTTTGCTGTTGCCGATAATGTCATTCAACATAAAGCCCTTGCACAAGGTGGCGTCACAATTGGTGATGCGTTAGCCGGACAGCCCGGTGTATATTCAAATCAGTTTGGTGCAGGTTCAAGTCGTCCTGTGCTGCGTGGTCAAGATGGCCCTCGTGTCAAAGTCTTAGAACATGCCTCAGAGACTGCTGATGTTTCGACCTTATCTCCTGACCATGCGGTTACGGTAGATCCGATTTTGGCCAAACAAATTGAAGTGATCCGTGGACCATCAACACTGTTATATGCGGCAGGAACAGTCGGCGGTTTGGTCAACGTGACGGATCAAAAGATTCCTACCTCTATTCCTGATAAAGGTTATGAAGGGCAAGTTGGGGTTCGTTATAACTCAGGCAGTGATGAAAAATTGGCGAGTGCCGGTGTGACGGCTGCTTTAGGTGAGCAATTTGCCATCCGTGTAGAAGGTTCGAAACGCAAAGCCAATGATTATATTGCACCCAATTATTTCCATGATCATGATGGTGAATTAGAAAAAGAACGCCGCGTTGGCAACACTTTTGCAGAAGGGCAAAATGTCAGTGTGGGCGCGTCATGGATTCATGATCGTGGTTTTGCTGGACTGTCTTATAGCAACCGACAAGACCAATATGGCCTGCCGGGTCATAGTCATGAATATGAAAGCTGTCATCCACATGATGACCATCTACACTGTGATGGTCATGATAACCATGGGCATACCGATGAACATGATCATTCAGCGCATGACGAACATGATCACGATCATGATGCCGCAGGCCTATGGGTCGACTTAAAGTCAGAACGTTATGATTTCCGTACCGAACTTGCGAATCCGTTTGCGGGCTTCCAAAAACTCCGTGCACATGCAAGTTATACCGATTATCAACATGACGAAATTGAAGGCGATACAGCGGCAACAACCTTTAAAAGTCAGGGCTATGATGGTCGTTTAGAGTTAGTGCATAACCCGATTGCAGATTGGGAAGGTGTGATTGGCGCACAATACAATCAGCAAAAGCTCAATATCAGTGGTGAAGAGTCACTGATGAATCCAAATAAAACCCAAAAATGGAGTGTTTTTGGTTTAGAGCATAAACAATTTGGTGATTTTCATGTCGAGCTGGGTGCCCGTGTCGATCAGCAGAAAATACAGATCGATTCTGCACAAAAAGATTATGATGATTATGGCATTTCTTATTCAGGTGCTGTGAATTGGGCGTTTGCACCCAATTATAAATTATCCTTGGTGGGTTCTCATCAAGAGCGGTTGCCATTGGCGCAAGAGCTGTATGCTGATGGCAAGCATTTTGCGACCAATACCTATGAACGTGGGAATGAAAATCTAGATGTTGAAAAATCTAATAATCTCGAATTAGGTTTCCATTATGAAAAAGATCAGTTGGATTATCACGTTCATGTGTACCACAACTGGTATGACAACTACATTTATGCAGCAACCAAAGATAATTTTGAAAACTTCCGTTTAGTTGATTACACCCAAGACAAAGCCAAGTTCTATGGCGCGGAAGCTCAAGTGGGTTATGCCATCAATGATGTGTATAAGCTCAGTGTCTTTGGTGATTATGTTCGCGGCAAAATTGATGGTGAAAATGCGCCACGTGTGCCTGCAGGGCGCTTAGGAACCAAGGTCGATGTTGACTTTGCCGATGGTTGGTCAGGTCTTGCAGAATATTCACATGTATTCAAACAAGACAAAATCACTGCATTTGAGCGTGAAACAGATGGCTACAACATGGTGAACTTGGGTGTGGCCTATAGTGGTCAGTTGAAAGATCAAAATGATTATCGAGTCTATTTCAAAGCCAATAATTTATTGGATGAAGATGTTTACTCTCACACGTCATTCCTTGCCAATATTCCACAAGTCGGTCGTAATTTTACAGTTGGTCTTGAATTTGGTTTCTAATTGAATTTGCACAGACTTTTCTAAGGAAGTCTAGGTGAAGTCACAGAAATCCTCTTGAAAAATCAATGAATAAAACCTAGTCTGAGCGCATTAGACTAGGTTTTTTCTTATGCGCATCATTCAACGAATACATCACAAGCTCAATTGGTCACGCCGTCGCTATGTGGGGGTGGTCATTGGTTTATTGGTTTTAGGTTATTTGGCATCGGCAACCTATCACACGCTAAAACCACTCCCTGAAGGGCTGAACTACACGGGGAAACTTCGCCATGCTGAAGTGAACTTTTTAGTGGATGAAACCTATATCGATGCGCAAGGAAAGCAGCAACAGGAACATCGCATTTTTAAAGAAATGCTAAAAATGATCGAAGAAGCACAGTCGACCATTGTGTTGGATATGTTTCTCTTTAATCCGCAAGTTGGCGACTCTCAATTAAAACATGAACAATTAACACAGGAACTGACCGATGCACTGATTTTGAAGCGTCGACTATCTCCTCAAGTGGAAATTTTTGTGATTACTGACCCGGTCAATTCGGTCTATGGCGGCATTCAACCCGAGCATTATCGTCAATTACGGCAAGGGGGGATTGAGTTGATGGAAACCAATTTGGCGCCGCTTCGTGCGTCCAATCCTGCATGGTCAGGTTTTTGGTATATCTGTTGTCAAGATATTGGCAATAATCCTGAAAAAGGCTGGTTACCGAACCCATTGGGAACCGAAAAGGTGACGATCCGCAGTTATATGGATCTGTTTAACTTTAAAGCCAATCATCGTAAAACCTTGGTGGTAGATACCGTTGAAGGTTGGAAAGGTTTGGTCACCTCTATGAATCCGCATGATGGTAGCTCACGACATTCTAATGTGGCCTTAACCGTCAAAGGCATGACCGCGATTGATCTGTTAAAGACCGAGCAAGCCGTAGGCATGATGTCCAAAGCCAATATTCCATTTGTGGTGATTAAAGATGTTGAAGCGGCGAAAACTCAGCCACAGGTTCAAGTACTGACTGAAAAAGCAATTTATGATGCCACACTCGACTTAATTGATAGCGCGAAGAAAGCTGGAACTGAAATTGATATCGCGATGTTCTACTTGTCAGAACGTAAAATTATCAAAGCACTCATTGCTGCACATGAACGTGGCGTGAAAGTGCGGGTATTACTCGATCCCAATAAAGATGCTTTTGGTCGAACCAAAAATGGTATTCCAAATCGTCCTGTTGCCTCTGAATTACACGATGCGGGTATTGATGTACGTTGGTGTAATACCCAAGGTGAGCAGTGCCATAGCAAGATGATTTTAAAACGAACAGCTTATCAGGCAGATATGATTTTAGGTTCTGCCAATTTCACAGCGCGTAACCTGAAAAATTATAATTTAGAAACTGATTTACGCGTGATTGGTTTGAAAGACGCTCAAGTCTTTAAAGAGGCAAATCAATATTTTAATACGGCTTGGTCAAACCGTGATGGTAAGCAAATGAGTGTGGATTATGACACGTATGCCGATGACTCTAAGTTGAAATATGTGTTGTATCGCTTTATGGAATGGAGCGGATTATCTACTTTTTAGAATTGTCTTAATCTCCCTAAATCCCTCTTTTGAAAAGAGGGACTTTCCTCCCTTTTTTAAAGGGAGGTTAGGAGGGATTTAATCAGTTTTAATTCTTCGGTTCAGGATTTGGCGGAACGATTTGATCTAAATCTTTATCCGTCATTTGATCCAATTCTTTAATATCGGTTTTGATTTTCCATTTATCGGCATCATCTACCGGTTGAGGTAAACGAGCTTCTAACCAGTCACAGATGACATCTGGAGGAAAGTCAGCATGGTTACATTGAATCACCCAAGACAAGAATTGTTTTGCTTCGCCATTCATATATGGTGGCGGAGAAACCGGTAAAAATTGAGTCGGTAAGCGTTCATTTTTAGAAATATAGTTCAATACATGGCCCAATTCTTGAACAGTTTGCCATGCTAAAGGGTGATCTACATTAATTTGAAATTTGAACCACCACGCATTTTTGCCATCGGTGCCGTAGGAGTCGATTAAGGCTTCTTGGATACTTGGTACTTTCGAAAAAAATTGATGAAGTCGGTCAAAACTTAATTCAGACACAGCGTTTGATCCACTACGAAATAAAAGGCATCTTAGCATATTCCGTCGAAAATCGAGTGCATCATCTGCTGATCAGAATCGCGTGGAGTATTTAACAAATCATTGCATTTGATGGATTTTTATCCATTTTTTCTCCTACAATGGAATTTATACTGAGCGTATAAACTGTCGAGGAGAGCTTAAGTGAAAACCACATTATTCTATGCGATTGCAGGTGTGATGCTGATCAGTGCTTCAGCTAGTACTTTTGCGGAAAACAAATGGGCAAATTACCAAGGTGTAGATACGTCAAAGACACAACACCGCCCACCGTCGATGAATCGGCCTGGCTATCCGCAACATGCGCCGAATTATCCTCAGTATCCAAGTCGTCCGCCAGTTTATCCGCAATATCCAAATCGACCTTATCCGCAGTATCCACAAAGTGGCATTAGTATTCAATACAATGCGCCGACCACGATTACTCAAAATTCGCAGAGCTATAGTTGGGTCAATGGCGATCCTGCCAGCGCTAGTATTTCGAGTTCGACCTATACGTTTATCAGCGATTGGAAACGGATTGGTTTACCAGCACCCCCAAGTGGCATGTATTGGATCTTTGAAAATGGTCGCTATGTATTAGTGCCGAATCGGTAATTTAATCTCCCCAAACCCCTCCTTAAAAAAGAGGGGCTTTAATAAGACTAAGCTAACTCATCATCTTGCGGACGTGGGGTTTTTCCTTCAGGCAGTGGCTTCTCGGAATGCTTATCTCGAATAACCGAAGGATATGTCCAAGAGGCATAGCGCACAATCAAAATGGCCACAGCAAGGATGAGGATCGAACCTGTAGTAATGACCAAGCCCATATCCGCTTTATGGTCATGTTGAATGTCCGAAATCAGTAAACGGGTCAGGGCAGTAATAGCAATATAAATCAGGAAGCGAACAGGCATGTGGTTGGTTTTAAAATAAATACCAACCATGGCACCGAGTTCGAGGTAAATAAACAATAATAAAATATCGTCAATCGTGGCGAATTGCTTAACTGTAATAATTTCAAAAATGGTATGACCCGCAGACCATAAAATCATACAGCCGATGACAAACAGCGCAAGATAATGAAAACCTTCTACAGCAAGATTGCCAAGTCGGTCGAGGAGGGCTTCAATTTTTTCTACTTTAGGATCACGGTGTTTCATATATCTTCCTCCTGTGTAAATTGCGTGAATATTCAATCAAGAACAAGTCATTAAATACCAAGCAAATTTCATGCACATGAAGCGCATATGACATAAATATTTTTTAGGTTAAATAAAGTCTTTAATGTTAAGTTTGAGCTTAAATTTTGTCCTATTAGAATGAAGCGACGATGTATCAACCAACGCATTTTAAACAGAATGAACTCCCTGATCTGATTGATCTTATGCGTAAGTATGCTTTGGCGACAGTAATACTGACTGCACCCAATGGTGAGTTGGAAGTGAATCATTTACCACTAGAATATGACACTGAGTCAGGCGAATTGGGTATATTGCGCGGTCATATTGCCAAGACCAATCCAATGTTTGAATTACTAAATCAGTCAGCGCAAGCCTATGTGATTTTTCATGCCGACGAAGCATATATTTCGCCTAGCTGGTATGAAGGAAAGCAGGAACATCATCGCGTTGTGCCGACATGGAACTATCGCGTGGTACATGTCAAAGGCAAGATACGTATAATTGCAGATGAAAAATATTTACGAGGGCTTCTGGCTCGGTTGACTCGGCAACATGAAGCTAGCCAACCCATGCCATGGAAAATGGGTGATGCACCGAATGATTTTATTGCGGAACAACTGGAAAAAATTGTAGCAATTGAAATCGATATTCAGTCGATGATCGGGAAATTTAAAGTCAGTCAAAATCGCAGCGCTATAGATGCGATGAATGTGGAAAAAGCTTTGGAAAGGTCGAATGCTGAAATGGCGGAGTCGATCAAAAAATTTTATCCCATGAAATAACAGGCTAAATAATCATGCCCAATATGATTGAAACTGAACGTTTATGCCTGAGAAAGTATCAGTTAGGAGATGAAATTTCATTATTTGATACATATTTTTCGAATATAGAAGCAACTCGTTATCTGCAGCGGTTGCCACATAAAACGATTCAACAGACTAAGAGTGTTTTAGAAAAGTGGGCAGATCATTATTGGTCGATACACAATCCTGATTTTGCATGGGTGATTAGTGATAAGAATACGCATTTAGCGATGGGCTTACTGTATTTCTTCAATCAAGAAAACCATGGAGAAATACATTTTGGGTTAGGGGTGAATTTTCATGGTTGTGGTTATATGACTGAGGCTTTAATTGGAGGAATTAAGTATTTAAAGCAGAATCATGTCACGAAGGTTGTTTCATCTTTTTGTGCTGAGGAACATCTAGCATCACAAAATGTCTTAATGAAGGCAGGATTTAAACAAGATAAAGATACAACGCATTGGGCTACATTTCCAATGCTAGACGATCAGCTCCATTCTTGTTTTACATATCGAATGGAATTATGAGATTATGAATAAGTAAATATGCTTATGATTTTTTGAAAAAGTTGCACTCAGTGTTTATGTAATAAGAGCAGTAAAATAAAAAAATGCCCGATAAATCGGGCATTTTTGATTTTGTACGGCTAATTAAGCTTGGTTGGTAAAGTAATCTTCAGAGAAGTTCATGATCACTTCAGAACCTGCTTTCACTTTAGCAATGCGTAAAGCCAATTCAGGCAAAATACGCTGCGTGAAGTAAAGAGTCAGTGCAAGTTTGTTTTGGTAGAATTCGCCATCTTTGTCTTTTGCTGCATCTGCAATGCGGGCAAACATATAGGCAAAGCTGAGTAGGCCTACAGCATGTAGGTAATCAACGGCTGCTGAGTTCGGGAATTCAATGTTTTCACGAGCAGCTTCAAGTACATATTGAGTCACAGCTTCAACTTCAGCTGCTGCATCTAATGTTGCATCTTTGATGTAGTTCAAGCTGGCATCTAAATTATTGGCAAAATCACGGATTTCTTGGATATATTCAGCAATGAATTCACCATTGCACTTAATGGTTTTTCGACCAATTAAGTCTTGCGATTGAACACCGTTGGTCCCTTCGTAAATCTGTGCAATACGGAGGTCACGGATACATTGTTCCATACCCCATTCACGAATAAAGCCATGACCACCGAAGACCATTTGCGCATCGAGTGTTGCTTGGAAAGCTGTATCAGTTAAATACGCTTTCGCAATCGGTGTTAATAGCGCAACACGGTTATTGGCTGCTTTGACTGCTTCTGGGTCAGTAGAGAACTTGGTAATGTCCAGTTGTTGACCAACATAAACCGCAAATGCACGAGACGCTTCATTGTTGGCACGTGCGTTCAGCAACATACGACGTACATCACCATGAACTAAGATGCTGTCTGCAGGTTTTGCAGGCGATTGAACGCCAGAAGCGCTACGGCCTTGTAAACGATCAGTCGCATATTGCGCTGCATTTTGATAAGCAAATTCAGAAGCACCTAGGCCTTGAATACCCATAGACAGACGTTCGTAGTTCATCATGACGAACATCGCTGCAAGGCCTTCATTTTCTTTACCAACCAGGTAGCCTTTCGCGCCATCAAAGTTCATCACACATGTTGCAGACGCTTTGATCCCCATTTTATGTTCAATAGAACCAGGGCCTACAGCATTACGCTCTCCCAATGAACCATCTGCATTCACCAAGAATTTAGGTACGATGAAGAGTGAAATTCCGCGTGAGCCCGCAGGCGCATCAGGCGTTTTCGCTAAAACTAAGTGGATGATATTTTCAGAAAGGTCGTGGTCACCGCCAGTGATGAAGATTTTCGTACCAGTAATGTTATAAGTACCGTCTTCATTACGTTCGGCTTTAGTTTTAATAATGCCTAAGTCTGTACCTGCATGCGGTTCAGTTAAGCACATCGTGCCTGACCATTCGCCTGTATACATTTTCGGCAAATAAGTTTCTTTTTGCTCTTGTGATGCATAGCTGTTTAATGCCATGCCTGCACCTACAGAAAGAAGTGGGTAGAGCATGAATGATGGGTTGGTTGCAAACAGCATTTCGTCAGACAGAACAGTCAGCATTTTTGGCATGCCTTGACCGCCCCATTCTTCATCTGCGCCTAGACCAATCCAGCCGCCTTCTGCATATTGTTTAAATGCTTCTTTGAAACCAGCAGGAGTCGTGACATTGCCATTGCTATAGCTTGCGCCTTCTTCATCACCTGTGCGGTTTAAAGGATGAGTGACGTTTTGCGCAAATTTTGCCATTTCTTCAAGAATGGCTTCTGCAGTTGCAGCATCAACGTGAGCAAGATTTTCGTTGTTTTGCCAGAATTGTTCTGCTTTAAAAACATCATTTAAGATGAATTTCATATCTGCAAGTGGCGCATTATAAATTGGCATGTTCGTTCACCTGTTTATTGTTTGAATCTATGGACTTGGGGCAATTTGTATCGACACAAAGCGTGAAGAAAATTGGCCTAAGTAAAACTGTGGGACTATTTATAAAGAAAAAGGACTGCCAATGCTATGACCGTCCTTTCTCTATTTCTGCACTCAAGAGTACAATCTTTTGAATATGTTTAGATATTCACATTAGAATGCAAAGTGTTCTGCATCCAATGCCATAAGAGGATCTAGGCCACCTGCAATCACTTCTACATGAGAGCGAACGCGTGGTAAGATTTTCTTGAAGTAGAAACGGGCAGTCGTTACTTTTGCATTGTAGAAATCAACATCTGTTGTTCCTGCAGCTAAAGTTTCTTGTGCAACTAGCGCCATGCGAGCCCATAAATAAGCAAGCGTCACATAACCAGAGAAGTAGAGGTAATCGACTGCAGCAGCACCTACTTCTTCAGGGTTTTGCATTGCTTTCATACCAATCTGCATGGTTAAGTCGCCCCATTCTTTGTTTAGCGCAGCAAGCGGCTCAACAAATTCTTTCATGGCAGCGTTGTCTTTGTTAGCTTCAACAAATTTATGGATGATCTTGGTGAAGTCTTTCAACATTGCACCTTGAGTACCCAATACTTTACGGCCTAACAAGTCAATTGCTTGAATTTCAGTCGTACCTTCGTACAAGCATGAAATACGTGTATCACGTACAATTTGTTCCATACCATGTTCAGAAATGAAGCCGTGGCCACCAAATACTTGAACACCGTGTTTTGCAGATTCAGAACCTGTTTCAGTCAAGAATGCTTTAGCAATTGGAGTTAGTAGAGACAAAATGTTGTCAGAGAACTTACGTTCTTCTTCCGTTGCACCTTGTTCCACGATATCGGCATGGAAAGACAATAAGTAAACCAGAGCACGACCAGCTTCAGCAAATGATTTTTGCGTAAGCAGCATGTTGCGTACTGCAGGGTGAACGATAATTGGATCTGCTTCTTTTTCAGGTGCTTTAGGGCCTGAAAGTGAACGCATTGCCAAACGGTCTTTTGCGTAAGCAAGTGCACCTTGGAAAGCGCCTTCAGAAGCTGAAAGACCTTGTACAGCAGTACCGATACGTGCAGTGTTCATGAATGTGAACATGCAGTTTAGACCGCGGTTTTCAGGGCCAATCAAGAAGCCTTTTGCGTTATCAAAGTTGATGACACAAGTCGCGTTACCATGGATACCCATTTTGTGTTCAATCGAACCACAACGTACCGCATTGCGCTCACCAATTGAGCCATCAGCATTTACATTGAATTTAGGTACGATGAATAATGAAATACCTTTCGTGCCTTTTGGTGCACCTGGAAGACGAGCAAGTACGATATGGATGATGTTTTCAGCCATGTCGTGTTCACCAGCAGAGATAAAGATTTTCTCGCCAGAAATTGCATAGCTACCGTCTGCTTGTGGTTCAGCTTTAGAGCGGATAATACCTAAGTCAGAACCTGCATGAGATTCTGTTAAGCACATCGTACCAGTCCATTCACCTGAAACAAGTTTAGGAAGGTAAGTGTCTTTTTGCTCTTGAGAACCGTGATGTTCTAATGTACGGACAGCACCATGAGATAGACCAGGGTACATACCCCATGCCCAGTTCGAAGTACCCACCATTTCTGAAATGATGTTGCCTAAAGAAACCGGTAAGCCTTGACCGCCGTATTGTTCTTCAGCAGATAAAGATGGGAAACCGAGTTCGATATATTTTTGATACGCTTCTTTAAAACCAGTTGGTGTTGTTACAACGCCATCATTCCAAGTACAACCTTCACGGTCGCCGACTTGGTTAAGAGGAGAAAGTTCATTTTCACAGAAGTCAGCAGCCGCTTCTAGATATTGGTCAACCAACTCACGACTTACGGTGTCAGAAAATGCAGGCAGTTGTGCATAGTGATCTTCTGCTTTTAAAAGTTCATGCAGAACAAATTGCATATCACGTAAGGGCGCTTTGTATTGTGGCATATCGTTTTCCTCAATACTGGTTTCTACCAGCGTTAGTAATCCTAAATAAACATTTGAACGTATCTTCAATGACACGTATTGGAATGGTTCTAATCGTGCAACATCTTCTTATTGGGTACAAGCATTTCAGGGCGATTTGTTGGTGACTGTAAAGTCAAAGAAATATCCCTTGAAAAAGCTAAGTGCATTGAGTGTAAACGCTTTTAGATGAAAATGAATGACACAAATAGTCAAAAAGCGTAAAAAGATATGTCCAATAAAAAAGGCACTCATGGGAGTGCCTTTTTTAAGCAATGGTATTGCGATCTAAGTTTGGATTATTTCACTGGTGCTGGCGTCGGGGCAACAGGGGCTTTAGGTTGGAAACGCACTTCACATTTACCATTGATCTGCTGTTCACCAACTTTAATCGCAACCGCGCTGCCATCGGTTTTGCCTTGGCATGCTTTCATAATCGCTTGTTGTTTGGCTTGGCGTTCCGCTAAACGCTGATCAAACTGTTTAGTCAGCTCTGCACGTTTTGCATCAGTCAGTGGCTCACCGCGTTGCATCTGACCACGTATGTCGCCACGCATTGGACGATGTTCACCGCGCATTGGTTTGTGTTCACCACGCGCTTTTTTCATGTCCTGACGGTCTGCTTTGAACACCATGGTACATGTACCATCAATGTTTTTTTCGCCAGCTTTTACTTGAACAGTTGAACCTATCGTCTTGCCATTACAAGCTTTTTGCATATCAGCAAACACTTGACGTTGCTCGGCACGCATTTGTTTAAAATGTTCACGTTGCTCAGGTGACATACGACGATCTTGATCACCATGATGTTGTTTCATCATACGGCCATGATCGTTATCTTTTGGTGCGGTTGTCGATTGACAGGCAGTGAGTGCACCCATGCTCAATACGCTTGCACCGATTAAAGCCATTTTGGTCATTTGTTTCATAGTCTTTACCCCACCAGATTAGATATTTTTTCAATGGTTAAAGATTAAATAATAAAGATGTAGAAACAATGGAGAGTTTTTTAGTAGCGTGTTCGCTACAATAATGAATATAGAAGAAAAATGAGAGTTCTCTTTTGAAAATACGTCGTATCCCGATTGCCTTACGCTTGTTTCTGACTGTGCTGTTGACGACGCTCGTCATCACAACGGTAAGTCTTGGCGTGTTGCATTGGAATATGCAGCGTAATTTCACCAAATATGTGGCCGATGTCGAGATGCAAAAGCTTGACCATGTCATTGAAAATTTAGCCGATGTGTATACGGTTTATCATGATTGGGGAAATGCGATTCAGGCGCAGATTCTACAAATTGAAGGGCAGGCAGCACCCGATGACTATGATCGTCTCTCTCGGTGGTGGCTACGTCGTCAATATGACATTGCATTGCAGCAGCGCTATTTCCAAGATCATAGTTTAAATGCAGCATCGATGCTGGCAACACCACAGCATACGGCAGAGCAAAAAATTGAAGAGCTAAAATGGCTGGAACAAAACTTACCATCTGAGTTCCAACCCTTTGAAGGTTTAAAATTTCCTTTAAGTACGAACCAAAATGTATTCCGTCCAAAAGAGTCGAACACGGATGAAAAAGATGCAGATCAATCCTCACAAAGTAACAGTAATAATGGTGGTAAGAAACAATTTATCCAAATGCCTGACCGCTTGGGCTTGAGTTCGCGTTTATCTTTATATGATGCACAGCGCCAATTTGTTGTGGGTGAGCCGACAGATGAACAGATTTCTTATCGTCCGATTATGGTGAATAATCAAATCGTGGGATATTTGGGGCTCAAACCTGTCCTCGATCAAGATGATGCGATCAGTATTAACTTCTTTAGTAAGCAAAAACGTTATTTATTATTGGTTTATGCGCTTAGTTTTATTGCGAGTTTAATTGCAGCATTGTTATTGGCAACATACTTTAAAAAACCGATTCAGCGTTTGTTAATGGGAACACGTGAATTAACCAAGGGCAATTATCAACATCAAGTTGCAGTGAACCGTAATGATGAGCTTGGTGATTTATCGAATGAATTGAATCAGTTGGCCGTAATTCTCGATCAGCATGAAACGTCACGTCGTCAATGGGTGGCTGATACTTCACATGAATTGAAAACGCCATTGGCCGTGTTACAGGCTCAAATTGAGGCGATGCAGGACGGTATTCGTAAGCCAACGCCAGAGCATTTTACTTCGATGCTGAATCAAGTGAGTAGTTTGAAAAAATTGACCAAAGATTTGGCAGATTTGGCACAAGCCGATGCACAACAACTGAATTGTTATTTGACCACGCTCAATCCTTGGGATGTAGTGATCCAAGAGGTTGAAAGCTTTAAGCCGAAGTTTGAGCAAGCAGATTTGAAAATTACCGCAATGGGCGAAGGGACTTCATTACAATTAGATATAGACCGTTTTAAACAGATTATGGTCAACTTATTGGGTAACAGTATTCGTTATACGGAAGCTGGTGGTGAAGTGCATGTTCATACTGAGCAAGATGAAACCCAGTGGACCGTGTATGTTGATGACAGCCCATTTGGTTTAACTGATGAGCAGTTGGCACGTTTAGGTGAGCGTTTCTATCGTGTGGATGATTCACGTACGCGTGCAACTGGTGGTACAGGATTAGGATTGGCGTTATCCGTAAAAATAGCTAGAGCATTGGGTGGAGAGTTGAGTTTTGATCATTCTCCATTGGGCGGTTTGCGTTGCAAATTGACATTTCCCAAACAGATGAAATATTAAAAGGAAGCATGCATGAAACATATCATGTTGGTTGAAGATGAAGTGGAACTTGCACAGCTGGTGCGTGATTATCTAGAGGCTGCAGGCTTTGAAGTCAGCATGTTTCATGATGGGCAAGAAGCCTATGAGAGCTTCACGCAGCGTAAGCCGAGTCTAATGATTTTGGACCTAATGGTGCCACGTATGGATGGCTTAACCATTTGCCGTAAAGTCCGTGAGCAGTCTGATCTGCCAATTATTATGGTGACTGCACGCACTGAAGAAATTGACCGTGTATTGGGGCTCAATATGGGTGCTGACGATTATGTCTGCAAACCGTTTAGTCCGAAAGAATTGGTGGCACGTGTGCAAGCGGTATTACGTCGTTTAGAACGTAAAGCAGAGCCAGAGGTGAATGATTTATTCCGTATGGACAAAGCACAGCAACGTATTTGGTATCAACAAAAAGCGTTGAGCTTAACGCCAACAGAGTTTCGTTTACTTGAGTTGTTTTTAGAGCATGTAGGGCAGGTGTATTCACGTGCGCAATTGCTTGATCATATTAACCCAGACAGTTTTGAAGTGGCTGACCGTGTGATTGATAGTCATATTAAAAATTTACGTCGTAAGATTTCAGATGTAGCGGAAACTGGCAACCGTCATGAATGGATTCAAGCCGTGTATGGCGTTGGCTACCGTTTTGAATATCCAGAAGATTAATGTTACTTTTTGTTCTTGAATCTTTTTTTAAAAGCCTTTAATTTTTAAAGGCTTTTTTATTTGTATTTTTAAGAGGGAAAAACATAATGATTTTAAAAAAAACCTTATTAGCAATAAGCTGTTCTGTAATTTTAACTGCATGTGGCGGTGGTGGCGGCGGGTCTTCTAGTAGTGGTGGGACTTCAGATAATGGCGGTTCAAATGGGGAAACAGCTAACCCATCAAATCCAGCAACAGATTTAGAGAAAGCTAAAGTATTAATCAAAACTACGAACAATATTATTGCCTATTTTGACAGTTTTAAAGGTTTGCAGTCTCAGTATGAGCCTGCATTTGATGCTGTAAGTAATGCAGGAAATGATATTAGTAATGCTTCTGATCTCATCATTACTTTAGCTTCATTGGCGCAGAAAGATGCTCAAGGTTCCACAAAAGACTATACCGCTGCAGAATTAGAGGCACTTTTAGAGGATGATGCGACCTATGGGGGGATATATTATCCAGATTATATTTTGAGCAAAAATGGTCTTAAAATCAGCGTAACACCGACTTCAGTTTCTGTTAATGGAAGTGTATCGGCTAAATATTGGATGGACTATATTTGGGATAGCAGTACTTTTACTGGAAAAGATGTTTTTAGCGATGCGGTTTTGATTACTGTAAGCAATTTAAAGTTGGATGCGCCATTCACAGCATCTGCAAAACAGCATGATTTTAAAATAGTTTCAGGCGGTAAAATCACAGCTAAAAATGCGGATGGATTAGAATCAAGCTTAGGGTTTAATAGCAACAGTACCGCTCAAGTTGTTTATGATACAGCTATCAAGCTGGAAGACTCAGAAAGTGAAAATGCTCCGGTTACGGCACAATTTAAATTTTTAAATGTTTTGTTAACAACTCAGAACGCGAAGCTGAATTTAACTGAACTTTCAAGCAAAGCTGCTCGAGTTAAATTCAAAAATGGTACTGAAACATTTAATCAAATTATTCCATATGAAATTATTTTGAAAGGTGAAGCTTTAAGCGGAGCAGAAAACTTAGGCTTAGATGCAAATATTAAGCTAAAAAATGATCTGACTAAAACCTTTGATATTACCCAAGGCGAATCTGCGGCTGCATTTATTAATGCAGATTTGACAGTTAATCTCTCTGGTAACGTAAAAGGTGGGGGGGCTGCTGTGAAGCCATTCAGTTTACTGCTTAACGCTAAAAGGAATGATTACCAAAAAGGGATAGCAAATCTTAAAGTTACAGTTGATCAAAATACATTAAATATAGATGTAAAAACTGACAATCTGATCGCGCAATCTCCAATTATCTGGTCAAGAGTATCTCATGCGAATGGTGCATTTGTAGAAATTCCAGATTTAGATCAATTCAGTTCTGCTGATATTAAAGTCGGTACTGTTAGCTACGGTACGATCAATAGAGTATCGAATAGCATTTATTCTGCGAAATTTACCGATAACACTGTGTTAATGATTGCACCATAATAATGAATTAAGGAGAGGGGGTAACGATGTTCCCCCTTTTTTCTATGTTGAAAAAAAAATTAGTATTATTGGGATTATCGCTCCCGTTTTATAGCTATGCACAAGAGGCTATCTATTATCAAGTGCAAGCAGATGTTTATAGTGAACCGTTAGCGATTCATGCATTTACAGATGATTGGGGTGATTCTAAGTTTAAATCAGGAAAAAATGCATTTGCTCATGGTTTAATGCAATTGGGCGTAAAGCAGGGTAATTGGGATTTTAGCTGGATCTGGCGATATGACTATGCGCTCAATTTCAGTGAGGATACAGCAAAGCTTTATTATCAAATACAGAATGAACTGCCTATCGATGCAAACTCAACGTATGACTTGAGGCTTGAAGCACAGCATATTGATACTGTTGGGTCTCGGGCTGCCTATACATGGCCCATTAGTTCGAATTGGAATTTAGAAACGGGTATAACCGCGTTAATTGGGCGTCATTATATTGATGGTCATATTAATGCGCTAGGGGTAACGACAGATCAGCAAGAGCTTATGGACCGCGTCAAATGGCTGAATGGGAGCATAGATTACAGTTATGATCATCCTGCTTTGAAAGAAGATGAAATGGGCTGGAATGAGCAGGCGCATAGCGGGTATGGCTATGCCCTAGATGCGACTTTAAGAGGTGCTATTGCAAAAAATTGGAATTTAAAAATTAATATTCAGGATGCATTGGCATATTTATATTGGCAAGATGCTCCATACACACGATATAACATCAGCTATGATCAAGATAAGCGTCCACGGTTTGATATTCAGGGAGAGTTTGATAAAGATAAGACCTATGCGCAAAAGCTGCCATTTAAAATTTATACGGATTTAAATTATGACTCAGAGCAGGCTTGGAGTTTAGGACTCAGTTCAATCTCAAATGAGTATATAAGTCTTTGGCAGCTCAATGCATATTGGAATACAGGGCTAATGTGGGGAATCCATTTTGAACCCCAAACCAATTCGTTTGGCCTTTCCGTCAAACATGAAAACTTTGGTTTTAAATACATAGCAGATTCATTCAATACCAACCAAGCAAAACGTATGGGCGCGCAAATATATGCGCAATATCTATGGTAAGTGCTGTTGGACCAGCGACTGTAAACAGATTAGCTTCTTTAGAATATGTAAAGTTTTAAGCAGTTGTTTTATTTAGCCGTATTGATATGTATTAAAAAAAGCTTTGCATTGTCATAATGGAATTTAAATTGTTCGGTTATGGATAAGTTTGAATTTATCTATAACCGATTTTTATTTATATCGTAAATTTTTTATTTTTTAAAGTTTTTATTAGTATTAGATATTTATTAGTATTCCATTTTTGAAGGAATGGGCATCCCTTAACAGCAAAACAATGGCAATTGGATGAATGATAAAAATCACATAAAAATGCGAAATTTGCGCATTTAATGAAAATTGGTTATTATTTTGCTGGAATATTCACCAGTATGTTTGGGCTGGTAGAGTTCAATGTAGAGATAACAATTTTTAAAAATGGAAAAGCCAGAGGGCAGAACAGATGAAAAATAGCGCATTTGCAAAAATAATAATGGTCACAGGTGTCTTGGGTTTAACGGCGTGTGGCGGTAATGATCGTGATGAGACTGTAAGCGTACCGCCAGAGCCAGTTGCCGATGCCATGGTACAGAAAAGCGTAGAAGAGCTGACTTTATTAGATGTGAATAATCTTGCCTTAAATGCTGCGTCGATTCAGATTTTAAGTGATGAAGAGTGGCAGAAAGTACAAGCAGGCAGTCTGAAAATAGCAACAAATACAATCACAGCAGATGATTCTGAACAGTTATTTCCACCGATCAACAGTTTACCGACAGCGACTCATTTTAAAGGTCAAAGTTACCTTGCTAATGCTCAAGGCATCGTTAAGCTGCCTAAATTGGCTGCAGGCACATATTATGTTTTGGTCACTAAAAATGGACAGTCTGCAGTTTCAGCATTCTTGATCCATCCTAAAAATACCAATAAGAGCATTGTGCTGAATGTGATACTCAACTGTTTAGACCAAGACTGTCAGACCTTAAGCGATGCACCTGTCAATGATGCAGTAGTCGGTACGTTGTCTGGTCAGGTCATTTATAAAGGAAAGCCTTTAGCGAATGCGCAAGTCGCATTATCTGGCGGTGCTGCGACCAATGGTGCATTTGTCAGTGCAATTACCGATGCCAATGGCTATTTCACGCTTTCATTCAACGTATCAAATGCGCTGCTTGAAGCATTGAAAAATGCCACGCTCACCATTAGCGGTGCAGGAATTAATACTATTACGAAAAAAGTTACGGTCATTGCTTCTTCTGCATCGGGCTATCAATTTGAAGTGCTGCCTGAAACGACATCTGCAGATGCCATATGGCGTGAAACTTTTGAAGCGGACTCTGCTACTCGCAATGCATGGACAAGGTCGCAACCAAGTGTGGCCAATGTCGATTGGCAGTTGCTAAACAAAGGTCACAACATCCGTAATAATCAAGTGAATCAGCGTGTACGCTTAGCGCCGAATGACCAAAGTCAAGGCAAGGTGCCTGAGCCACTGCAAGGTAATACGGCATATTGGTATGGCGACAAAGTAAATGGCAACTTTATTGGCGCTTTAAGTGATTCATCTTTGGCTCCAGAGTTTGATGGCGGAACATCTAATACCCATAATATGGGTGAGTTAATCTCACCTGCCATTAATCTAAGCCAGTATCAAGCGCCTTTGAGTTTAAGCTTTAAAACATGGTGGGAAATTGAGTCGGTCAATCCAAATAATCAAGGGTTCGATTTGATGAATATTTTAGTTTCTACCGACGGTGGCAACAGCTTTAAGACCTTGGCTCGATTAAACCCGCTGGCAGATCCGTCCTCTGCATATGAGCGCGCGCCGATTCCATACAGTAATTTAGGCTTTAACCTCGCGCCGGCTGCTGTTCAGCAAGAAGCAATTTCATTGGATGAATATGCAGGCAAGGCCAATGTTCAACTGAAATTCCAATTCAAAACGGTCGATCAACTTTATAACGGTTTCCGCGGTTGGATGATTGATGATGTGGTGATTCAGAAAAAAGCCGGTACTTTCCCATTATTTGATGGTGCGAGTTTGGATGAAAATTTAGATAGTTTCTCTCAGGACTATAGTGGCGTCACTGCAAAACAAGCGGACACTGTGCTGAAAAGCACGAAGAGTTATGCACGGTGGGCTGACGAGCCACAGCGTAAATAACGATTTACATGGTGCCGTAGTATGAATGGTTAGAATAGGTTTAGGCGTACTGCATTCGCGATCAATCAACCATCAAGCGTGGTGAATGCTAAAAACAGCTCTCAATTGAGAGCTGTTTATATTTGAAAGGGCAATATATTCAGCCACTTTAGCATACTGGCGGCTAAAGATTTCGGATGTTGTAATGGAATCATATGGCCTGTATTGTCAAGCACTATAAATTACCAAGTGCTATGGAGTAATGCAGCTCACACGCTGTATTCCATAATGATTCATACAGAAATAAACTGCGAATATTTGGCTGCAAAGAGCTGCACAGGCTACAATCCACTTTTTTATAAGATGAGACGTGTTGTGAGCAGCGAAATGCCTCAACTGCAGCGCCGATTAAAGAACCGCCATATTCAGCTGATTGCAATGGGTGGCGCAATCGGGACAGGGCTATTTTTAGGCTCTGCGCATATTATTGAGTCGGCTGGACCATCGATAATTCTGGGCTATTTGATTGGTGGTTTGATTGCTTTTCTGATTATGCGCCAGCTGGGCGAGATGATCGTGCAAGAGCCAGTCACAGGTTCATTCAGTCATTTTGCTTTTAAGTATTGGGGCAAATTTGCGGGCTTTTTAACGGGCTGGAACTACTGGATTCTGTATATTTTAGTAGTGATGACCGAGCTGACCGCGATAGGCAAATATGTCAATTACTGGTGGCCGCATGTGCCTGCTTGGGTTTCAGTTTTGGTGTTTTTTGCTGTGATTACGCTAGCCAATTTAGCCAATGTCAAACTGTATGCAGAATCTGAATTTTGGCTGTCGATGATTAAAGTTGTGGCGATTGTTGCCATGATTATTTTTGGTATATATCTGCTACTTACAGCTGGCGCAGACTCTACCGCTTCGATTAGTAATTTATGGGTACATGGCGGCTTCTTCCCGCACGGTTTTGAAGGCTTATTCTACATGCTAGCCTTTATGATGTTTGCTTTTGGCGGCATTGAATTAATCAGCATGGCGGCGGCTGAAACTGAAAATCCTGATCAAAATATCCCGAAAGCGGTGAATCAGACCGTGATCCGCGTGTTCTTATTTTATATCTGTTCCTTGGCGGTACTGCTGTCGCTGGTGCCGTGGAATCAGTTGAAACTTGGCGGTTTGGATCATAGTCCTTTTGTGATGATTTTTAATCAGATGGGGATTGATTGGGCGGCACATTTGCTGAACTTTATTATTTTGACTGCATCCGTTTCGGTCTGTAATAGCGGCATGTATGCCAATAGCCGCATGCTGCTCGGTTTGGCAGAACAGGGCAATGCGCCAAAAGCCTTTAAACAGGTGAATAAGCACGGGACACCGATTGCTGCGGTTTTATTTTCAGCTTTGTTGATTTTTGGCTGTGTGCTGCTGAATTATTTCTTGCCCGAAAAAGCATTGAGTTATTTGATTTATATCGTAGTGAGCGCTGCGGTGCTGAATTGGATGCTGATTAGCTTAATTCATTTAAAGTTTAGAAAAGCGATGCAGCAGCAGGGTGTACAAACTAAGTTTCCTGCATTATTTGCGCCGTTCACCAACTACTTTGTCTTAGTGTTTATGCTGATGATTTTATACATCATGTGGAATCAGGGCTTTATGCTGTCGGTGCTGATGCAGCCCGTATGGATTTTACTGCTGTATGTGCTGTTTAAAGTGATGCAAGCGAAGAAGATTTAATACCATGAAGGCTTAGGGAAGAGCCTTTGTTCATTGCCACTAAAGAATGATTTTGAAAATTCTGACAAAATACGCAAATTGAGTGAGTATTAATATAAAGACTGCTCTAGTGTATTAAATTCTAGGGCGAATTTATATAAGATTATGATTTATATTGGATAAAATAAATTATTTCGTATAACGTGTATTATGTTAATTTTATGAAATTTAAATAACGGATTTTAAATAAATATCCAGAATTGAATATATGAAATAAAGTACTGCACCTAAAAAAAGAAACATTTTCTGCCATTTACTTGTTGATGTTAATTTATTTGCTGCATTTTCAAAATTCTTAACTAATAATTTAGCTTCATCCATAGTACTAGACTTTTTAGATAATAGACTTAAGTATTCAGAATTAAATTTTAAAAAATTTGCCTTATGCCCTAATTGAGCAGATCCGAAAATGAAACTTAATGCTAAAAAAAGCAATGATCCTATAATTAACCAAATTAAATCACTCCAAATGACCTGCTTTAGCTGAGTCAAAATAAAACCAATTGAAGCTGTTGCTGCTGTAAGAAACATAAAAGTAGTTTTTTCAACTAAAGCTGTATGTTGTTTGTGTAGCTCAACTTGTTTAGAATTATCATCCATAATAAATTATTAAAATTCTTAATGTTAAGAAAAATATTAACATAAAAAATTAGGATTAAACGAGACTAATAAATAATAAAGTTTCTAACTCGTTATTTTATAAACAGTGGGGCACCAAACAACTATCTAATTAACATAATAGTGATTATTTGAAATTCTCAATATTAACTTAATTGTAAGGGAAGTGTTATCTAAACACTCCTCAGCAACTCAATCCTTTGCCGCTGTCCTTTATTTAACTTCGACACCACTAATTCATAAGAATTTAGCACCAAATCCTGCAGCAGTTCTTCTTCCAATTCTTCATCTGTAAAAACAGAAATCCAATGCTTCTTATTCATATGCCAGCCCGCACGAATAAAGGGATAAATATCTTTAAGTATTGAGCCATTGTCTGGCAGCACCTTTAAGTTGATGGCCGCTTTGCCTTCCAAATGAAAACTCAGCATAAAGACCTTCTCCATCACTTTAAACACATCACAGCCTTCACCAAAAGGCTGGCTACAGGTGGTTTCAGGCAGGGCTAAGGCCGACTTAGCAGCTACAGTGTGTAATGCAATCATAGGGGATAACCTAAAAATAAGCCTGAGTTTTAAAGCCTAGGGACGAATATGTATAACGGTATCATTATTCACCAATTGCCAAATTTCATCCATATCAATATTACGCACAGCAATGCAGCCCCAAGTCCAATCTTTTTGTGGGAAATAAGTCATCAGTTGTGGTGCAGCTTTCATTTGTAAACTGGTCGCCGAACCATGAATCATAATGTCACCACCTGCAGAAACACCTAAATCTTTAGCCTTTTGTTTATCGGTCGCATTGGGGTAAGAGATATGCAAAGACTTATAAAATGAACTTTGCGGATTGCGCCAATCAATCATATAGCTGCCTTCAGGCGTTTTGCCATCACCTTCTTGAACTTTATGTCCAAGCGGTTGAAAACCCAGACGCATCGGGTAACGCCGAATGACTTGATCCTGATGTTTTAATTCCAAATAACGCTGAGCCTTATGTACCTGAATATTGTCGATCGGCGTTTCTGTGCGAATTTTTTTGAATTTGTAAATCGCTTAATTCAGGTGGAAAGGCCAGTGCATTGGTAGGTGTAGGTAGATATTTTTCAAATTTTTGATAGGCAAAGCAGGCAGCAACAATGCAGACGAGGATAGCGAAACTAAAGATCGTGATATTTTTTCTTGTCATTATTTTTGAGAGGATGAAGTGCTTTCGCAGTCCATCGATTTCTGAATTGTGGATAATGTTTAAATTATCCACAATTTTGATTCGAGTGAAATGTGGATTTGTGGATATTTTTTTAAGACGAGCAGCTGACCATCACTTCAGGCACATCACTTGGTAAAGGTCCTAAATCTTCTGTTGTTTCCAGTTCAGGCTGTTTAGTAAATGGTCGACTGAGCAATGTAAATAAAC
Organism: Acinetobacter sp. YH12129; assembly: GCF_013418685.1. NCBI lineage: Bacteria > Pseudomonadati > Pseudomonadota > Gammaproteobacteria > Moraxellales > Moraxellaceae > Acinetobacter > Acinetobacter sp. YH12129. The sequence continues at coordinate 32,045 of NZ_VPBP01000014.1, read as the reverse complement.
GTTCTACCTCTGAAAAATCATTGCGTTCAGCTAGCTCAATCGCCTTTTGCGCCATGTGATTTCGCAAAATATAATGCGGATTGGCCTTTGCCATTTCAGCATCTAAAGCATCGGTGTCCTGATGCTCACGGATACTTTCATATTGGGCCAAGAAACCTTCAAAGGCGTGGCGGTCTAAGCAGTCATCTTTAATGGCTTCATATTCATGATTTTGCAGACGAATAAAGCTTTGCGTGTAATCCAGCTGTTCACTTTGCAGAATACGCAAAAAGGCCATGGCGCAGTCAAAGCTGTCTTTATGGAAACTTGGCAAACCCATTTTCTGAGCTAAGCCCAATTTATAATGTTCCAAGAAGGTCAGTTCAAAATGCTCTAAGCACTTAGCTAAATCTTCTTTCCACTGTTCTTTGTCATAGTCCGTAGGGCAGAGCAGAATGAGATTATTCAGCCATTGCCATAAATTCCAATGCCCAATGCTCGGCTGCTGTTGATAGGTATAGCGACCCTGATAATCTGAGTGGTTGTTAATCCAATTTGGACGGAAGCGCTCCATAAAGCCATAAGGGCCAAAGTCTAGGGTTGAACCTGTGATATTTAAATTATCAGTATTCATTACGCCATGTGCAAAACCGACCAGTTGCCAATGTGAGATCATCACCGCAGTACGCTGAATGACTTGGGTCGCAAAGGCCAAAATGGGTTGTTCTGCATCTAAACATTCAGGGTAATGCCATTCAATACATTTTTGGGTAAATTCAGGCAGTAAATCGCCCTGATATTGGTTGATCCATTCGAAATGTCCCAAACGAATATGACAGTCTGATGTACGTAGCATCATCGCGCCAAGCTCGAGTTTTTCACGCTGCACACCTTGCTCAGAGCTGGTAAAACCCACGGCATTACTCGATGCAATACCTAAGCTGTTCAGCGCATGTCCTGCAAGATATTCACGAACTACTGAACGTAGCACTGCACGGCCATCACCCATGCGTGAATAAGGCGTAGAACCTGCACCTTTGAGATGGAGATCTATTGTTTGACCTTGCTTATTGAGGATTTGAGCAATCAGTAAACCGCGTCCATCACCAAGTTGACCGGCCCATTGACCAAACTGATGACCAGCATAGACCATCGCTAGAGGCTCAAATTCCTCAAATGTTTTTTGCCCACTGCAAATCTCTACCCATTGAGCTTTATCTTCATTCGACCATTGTAACTGTTCAGCCAAAGCAGCATTAAAATGCCCCGCTTTTGCACCTTTTAATGGGGAAGGGAGTTGGTGATGATACAGTTTAGGACTAAGTGTCGAATATCGAGTATTGAATTGCATAAGTGCGAAAATACATTTGAAATGAGTTTTACTATAGCAAAGTGCGCTATGAAAACTGTAGCTTTAAAATGAACAAAGCCTCCATCAGGAGGCTTTGTTGTGTGAACAAGAAGTAGCAGAACTGCTTAAACCGTTTTTTTCTTCAAGTTACGCATCAATTGATTCAGTGTTTCACGGTGATGTGAAAGACGTTGCTCAACTTGTTGGAACTCAAGCTTTAACTTGTCATCCATTTGATGGATTTTTTCAGCAACGGCGGTTTTCTTCGCTTGAATTTCCTGTTCTTTTAATTTCGCCCAGTCATTCAAGGTTTGCGAAAACGCATCATATTCTTGAGAAATACGTTGTTTTGCTGTGGCGATGTCATCGGTCATATTCAGACCATAAATCGCAAGGTCTTGTTCAGCATATTTAAACTTCATGGCCAACTCAGCTTTTTTAATATTAAAGCTTGGAATACGGCGTAAGTTCTTTGCCAAACCTAATTTAGAACATGACCAAATTAACCATTTAGTTGGGTCATATTGCCACCACTTAACACCATTACGGTAGTCGTATTGGAAAATGTGGTGATAGTTATGATAACCCTCACCCCAAGTAGCAATAGCTAGAACAAAGTTGTCGCGTGCTGTATTTTCATCAGTATACGGACGTTTGCCCCACATATGGCAAAGTGAGTTAATAAAGAAAGTTACGTGATGGCTTAAGATTAAACGCATTAAACCGCCCAATAACAATACGCCCCACATATCGCCCACAGCCCAACCAATTGGTAACAAAATAGCTGCGTGAACGGCAATCACTAAAGGGATGTAATATTTGTCTTGGAACATCACGACTTTATCTTTTAATAAGTCAGGTGCATTTTTATAGTTTGGTGCTGCTGCTGGATAATCACGAAGCATCCAACCAATATGTGCATACCAAAAACCACGGTTGATTGAGTATGGATCTTGATCCACATCATCAACATGACGGTGATGTGTACGGTGGCCTGAAGCCCAAAATAAAATACTATTTTGAACTGCAAAAGTACCCATCAGCATTAAAATGATTTTTAATGGTAGAGTTGCTTCATAAGCACGATGTGCCCATAAGCGGTGGTAGCCCGCCGTGATTCCTAAACTGCTAACGCCGAGTAAGATAATCATACTGATCCATGCAGCAGCACTAAAATCATGATTCATGGCATATAACGGAATAGCGATAACAGCAACAATTGGTAAGAACACCAATGCAAAAATGGCAATCCAGTTTATTGGGGCTTTGGGTAGGGGAGCATTCATCTCCAACAGCACTCCTGAAACCTTGGGAGGTATTATTGATGTTAATCCCTTTATTTTTTTAAGGGATTAGAGTTGTACAGCATATTAGCACGGTAAAACCCGATTTAACCACTGTTATTGTACAGTTGTATTGTACTAAACAGTAACATAATAAGACTGAAGTTTTCTGACTTTTTAAAGGGAAGATGAACATGCATAAATATCAGCAAAATAAGCATAAAAAACTGCTGAAAATACTTAAAAAACACATGGTTTATGGTGTGTTAAGTAGCGTTATAGGGTTGGCAGCATGTCAAAGTTCCACGCCTTCTGGAATGACTACTAAGTCATCAAGCAGTTCGTTGGAACGTCCTTTAAAAGTCACCCGATTGTCTGATGGGATTCAAGATGTGCAATGGGACATTGTGCAAATATCAGGAAACAAGGCGAAGTTTTTTCACAGTATCCCCTATCTATTATTTAATTCACAATTTAAACAAATTCAAGGCAATACGGGGTGTAATCGTATAGAGGGCAACTATGTGATGGATACTGTGAAAGGCAGCATTGATCTGAATGCGCGTGCAGGATATTTAAGTTGTGATTCTGCCTTGGCACAAGAGGCCGAACTGTCCGATGTGCTACAAGTAGTCACGCAATTTCAAATACAGGGTAAACGTATGACTATGCAGAATAGTCGTGGTCAGACGCTACTTGTCCTTGAGCGTAAATCATCCTTTCAGTACAAGTATGCATAGGTATGATTAGTAGAATGATGCAGTATTAAAAATGCTGCATCATTAATTTCGGAAAATCGGTAATTAAACCGTTTATACCTAAATCCTTTAATTCTTTCGCACGTTCAATATCATTGACAGTCCAAACACTGATATTCAGGTTTGCTTGTTGCGTCGCTCGAATCATTTCTTTCGTTGCCAGTTGATTCATCCAGCCAATTTGACAACATCCTAAAGCTAGGGCTTGATCAATCGCTTTAAATTGGACGTTATCTTCAATCAATAAACCATGTTTGAAATGAGACTTCTGCGTGTTGAGGGCGTAATGAATTTTGGGGTCAAAACTGGTAATCACCGCAGATTGTTCGAAACCTTTTAGCTGATGTTGCAAAACCGCTGTAAGTTGATCTGCTTCATCTTGGTTTTTCACCGCTTTCACCTCAACTTCGATATGATCAAAGTTATGGATGATCTTCAGCGTTTGATCTAATAAAGGTGTTGGCTCAACTTTATTCCATTCAGACCATGTCACTGCATGGTTATACGGTTCTAGTTCAGAACTTTCGCATTCATAGAGATACTTATCTTGGCCGGTGGTACGGATGAATTGATCGTCATGCATCACAATTAAGGCGCGATCTTTTAGCTGTCGCACATCAAATTCAACTGAGCGTATGCCTAAATCTTGAATATATTGGAAACCACCTAGGGTATTTTCAGGTGCTTCACCACGAGCGCCACGGTGACCGATTATGCGCATACGAGGCCTACAAAAAAGGATGTTAAGAACATAATGTCCTGTAAGAATGACAGGGAGATGACACTGTTATTTTGATCCGATCATCCTGAAATACAAGAATGATCGGACGAAATGTTTCGATTTATTTCAATGTAAAATAGACTTTTAATTGGTCAAAGGATTTGAGCAATTTTTGAATCCAAAAATTATTGATCAATCGTGTCGTTAATATTTTTCTGCCACAGCACCTCAGAACCACCTTCAGCGCGTTGTAATGTACGCGATGCGACAAATAACCAGTCAGAGAGTCGGTTAAGTAGCTGCAATGACGGTGCTTGAATGTTCTGGTCACGGTTATGTACAGCCATTAAACGACGTTCTGCACGGCGGCAAACTGCACGCGCTTGATGGGCAAAGCTGCACACCAATGTTCCTGATGGCAGGATAAAGTCTTTGAGCATTGGCAGTGCTTCATTCATACGGTCAATGTCATTTTCCAAAAACTCAATTGACACAGGTTGTACCAAGTTGAAGTTTGGAATGCAGACTTCACCGCCAAGGTCGAATAACCAATGCTGAATCAGGCTGAGCGATTTATCCCAAGCCGCTTTGTCTTCAATACTGCTTAGTGCGATGTGCGAACGCAGAATACCAATGCTTGAATTGAGTTCATCGACATCTCCTAAGGCTTCAATACGTAAATCATCTTTGGCTACGCGTGATCCGTCGCCAAGACCTGTCGTACCTGAATCGCCTGTGCGGGTATAAATTTTACTTAAGCGGTGGCCCATTTTAATTGTCCATTTTTTGATTAAAAGTTGAATAAATCAGTGTGAAATTAATATCTAACTGTGATGCCAAAGGAAGCCAAACGGCCGCCATTTAAATAGAATTTGCCGTCGAAATTGCCAGCAGAAGCCGTTTTATATTGAACATCGCCGACATTTTGAATATTGGCAAAGAAGCGCAGTTGCTCGTTGGGTTGGTAATAACTATTGAAATCAATCTGAGCATGTCCAGGGATCACATCCTCATCATAATTACTGCTGTCTGAATGGCTGTTCGCACTCAGTGTTGTTGACAGCCCATAATGTTCATCAGCCCAACCAGCTGACAATGCCAGTTTTTGACGTGGGCGGCGGCTCAAATCCAAACCTGTTTTATCATTTTTTGCTTGATTGTAGCTATAACTGGCCTTTGTAAAAAATGCCTCATTGCTCCAATTCACATAGACTTCTGAACCTTGAATGGTCACTGCATCAATATTGGCAAACTTCCAGTTATTGTTGGGATCAGAATCAATAAGGTTATCAATTTCAGTTCTGTAGATAGACAAACCAGTTTTTAGTTGTGGTGTCATTTGTAGGTCTAGCCCAATTTCATAGGATTGACTTTCTTCGGGTTTTAAGTCAGGGTTTGCATAGTCGCCATAATATAAGTCGTTCATGGTTGGCGCTTTAAATGCTGTACCAATATTGGCATAGCTACTAAACAACGGCGTGAAAAAATAACGCGCAGCAACTTGTCCGACCGTGTGTTGACCATATTTTTCATGGTCTTCACGACGAATACCCGCTTGAGTTTTTAATTTATCAGTTTGATATTGGTGCTGTAGATAATAACCCGTACTGTTTAAGTCTTGATGAAAAGACTCTGCAGTTTTTAGCGTTGATGTTTCTAGCTTCCGATGGGTGATGCCTGCAATGATGTTCTGAGACGGCGTCATTTGCTGTTTTGCGGTCAGTTCATATTCAGTGGATTCATAATGGGTCTGTTCAAAGATTTTGAGCTGTTCCAACTCATCTTTAAAATAAGACACGCGAGCATTCAGGGTCAGCTGATCTGTGGGGTTGAAGCGTGACTTCAGGGTTGCAATTTGATTTTTAAAATCTTGCGACTTTTGCTCATATTGCAGTGAATTCCAGCTGTATTGCTCATATTGAGCATTACCTTGGTTTTCAGAATAATCCAATGAAGTGCCAAAGCGTGTTTCTTCATAGCCAAATTTGGCAGACACGCCTTTTTGATTAAAGCTAGAAGCTCTGGCATTTTCATGTTCATGAATCAATGTGCCGTCGGTTTCTAAACGCTGTCCACGAATTTGCGCATAAAAACCTTGCTTGGCTAGGTCTACCCCGACAGTACTTTTATAGGTTTGATTTTCACCTATTTCAGCGCTGATAAAAGCTGCATTTTTTTCAGGGGTTTTGCTAATGATTTGTACCACACCACCAATGGCATTGGTGCCATAAAGGACAGATGCTGGGCCTTTTAAAACCTCAATCTGCTTAATGTCTGTGGTATCTATAAAATTATTTGGCGCTAAACCGCTGGCATCATTATTTAAACGGACACCGTCACGCAATACCAAAGTGTGGTCTGACTCTGTGCCACGTAAAAAAAATGAAGCTTGTTGTCCATAGCCACCCAGCTGCACCATATTGATAGAAGCATCACTCATTAATAAATGTGGAAATGATGCAATTGGTGATTGATCTATGAGCGACTCATCAATAATGGAAATACGTGCTGGCACATTTTCTAATTTTTCTTGTGAGCGTGTTGCAGTCACCACAATGGTATCCATTGTTGGTTGAGCAATGCGCGATTCATTTGCAAAACAAGATGTAGAAAAAGCCCAAGCGGCAGCAATGCCTGTAGCGAGTGCTGTAGGGCGAGCTAAAGTTGACATGCGATGCTCCATACATTTACCCCACGTAAATGATTGAGTGATAGAACACAGTGAGCAGGTATCGGACTGGCAAATTTACTTTTGCGCACCGTTGCGGGGGCAGTGTTGTGGAAACTTCCCATGCCAACTGTTGTGAATGGCTTAAGTATAGTGAACTCCGATTATTCGAACAATCGAAACTATGGGGTATTTGAAGATAGGTGCATATACAGCTTGACTTGCTGTGGAGCAGAAATTAATCTGCCTGCGCTTCAGGTGCTTCCTTAATTGAGAAGTGAAACTGGGAAGTTAGTCCAACAGTCTATAGCTGTTGTCATCTGACACTGCCCCCGCAACGGTGAATCGTTATTCAATAACGTAAGTCCGGAGACCGGCCTGATGCAGACCTATTCATAATGCGGCGGGCGTTATAGCGGGATTGCATCATTGCGCCAATATTGGCCTTGCATTGCTGACCCTGAATCCCCCTGCGTTATCCATTTTATTATTCGCACGGGCGGTGCGATCGGGGAATACAGCATGCATTCTTTTTCTAAGACTCTACTCGGGTCACTTTTTGTTTTATCTCCACTTTCTGCTGCGATGGCAGCAGACCAAGTTTATCAACTTCCAGTGATTACCAACACGGTTGCCAATATTGTTGAGCAAGACGCACAAAAAACCTTGGCGGCAGTCACCGTAATCAACCGTGAAGAAATTGAACGCAAGCAATTTACTTCTTTGCAAGAATTGCTTCGTACAGTGCCGGGCGTAACATATAGCAATACTGGTGGTTTAGGGAAAACAACCAGTGTTTCTATTCGCGGTACGGGTAATCGCCATGCATTGGTCTTGGTGGATGGTCAAAAGGTAGGTTCAGCAACGCTTGGTGAAACGGCTTTTGAACACTTCCCAATTGATCAGATTGAGCGTGTCGAAGTTCTGCGTGGTCCGCGTTCTAGCTTGTATGGTTCAGAAGCGATTGGCGGTGTAATTCAAATCTTTACCCGTAAAGGCACGCAAAACGGCATAAAACCATTTGCATCTTTTACCTATGGTTCGCATGAAACGTATCAAGGGAATGTTGGTTTAAATATTCGCCAAAATGATACTTGGGCAACACTGAATGTTGCAGGAACAAAAACTCAAGGCATTGATGCGACAAATATTGCGGAGCCTTATGACCTTGATAAAGATGGCTATGAAAACAAGTCAGCATCTTTACGTATGGGGCATAAATTCAATGATCAGTTTGATATTGATGCAAGTGTTTTAGTTGTTGATGGTGAAAATGAATATGATAATAGGGATGACTGGGGTTCTCCTTATATTGATGCAAAAAATGTGCATAGTAAAATCGAGCAAAATGTTTACAGCATTGGTGCTACCTACAAGCCATTTGATGTGTGGACTACAGGATTAAAGTTAGGTCGCTCTGAAGACAAGTTAGATAGCCGAGATGGCTATCCATCAGTGATCAACACTCAGCGGGACAGCTTATCTTGGCTGAATACATTGAACTTTAATCAGCAAAATACATTGATGCTTGGCTTTGATTATCAGAATGATGAAGTCTCAGGTACTAAAGCTTATGCTGTTAAAGAGCGTGATAACAAAGCTTATTTTGCGCAATATCTAGGTTCATTTGGTAACTTCGATGTGCAAGGTGCAGTCCGTCAGGAAGATAACGAGCAGTTTGGTAATCATACGACTGGAAGCGCAACTTTAGGATATCGCTTCAATGATGCCATACAAACTTATGTCAGCTATGGCACCGCATTCAAAGCCCCAACATTCAACGATTTGTATTGGCCAGGAAGTGAAAGCCCGACATTGGTTCCAGAGGAATCTGAAAACTATGAAGTTGGTTTCAAGGGCGTGGTCAGCAATGTTCAATGGGAGCTAAACGCTTTCCATAATGAAATTGAAAACATGATCGCATGGGCACCAAATGCATCGGGGAACTATGTTCCAAGCAATATAGATAAAGCCAAAATTAAAGGCGCTGAACTATCACTTACTCAGCAGTTGAATAATTTTCTTTGGAATATCAATTATACCTATCAAGAGCCTGAAAATGAGACAGCAGGGTCCCATGGCAAGCAGTTGGTCTTAAAGCCAAAGCAAATCTTTAATGCATCAGCTGATTATACGATGGATAAATGGACTGTCGGCGCTTCAGTTCATGCCGAAGATAAGCGTTATACCAATGCTGCAAATACTGATGAGTTGGGTTCTTTTGCCACAGTAGATACGCGAGTAACTTATCAAGCAACGCCTGAATTCAGTGTTCAAGCCAAGCTTGCCAATATGTTTGATAAAGAATATTCGACCAACTACAGCAATAGCACTTTATTTAATCAAGACGGCCGCACAGCTTGGATAACCTTACGTTATGCGATGAAATAATTCATTAAAATTTCAAAAGGCCCTGATCATTCAGGGCTTTTTATTTTTGCGCAGTAATCATGCTGAAAATCCACGCAATGCATGAAAATTGCATTACAATGATTCGCCTTCATATTCATAGATAGGCTATGAATAGGGCGGAGTCAGAGCCAAAACAACATGCGAACCCGTGCCAAAATCTGCGGAATTACACGTACTCAAGATATTCAGTCTGTCGTCCAAGCTGGTGCAGATGCGATAGGATTTGTATTCTTTGCGCCCAGCCCGCGCAGTGTAACGGCAGTGCAGGCCGCTGAACTGATTCAGCATGTGCCGCCGTACGTGCAGACCGTGGGTTTATTCGTGAATGCGTCGGCTGTGGACATACAGGCTATTTTAAAAATTTCACCTGTAGACATACTGCAGTTTCATGGCGATGAAAGCCCTGAACAGTGCCAAACGATTGCGAAGTCCGTTGGACGCCGTTGGTATAAAGCCATTCAGGTCAAACCCGATTTGGACGTGATTAGAGAGATTCAAGCTTTTCAGCAGGCAGGGGCAAGCGCCGTACTGTTAGATGCATGGCATCCTGAGCTGAAAGGCGGTACAGGGCATAGCTTTGACTGGGCACAGTTCCCAAAACTCGATATTCCTTTAATATTGGCAGGTGGTTTAAAGCCTGACAATATTGAAGAAGCGATTCAAACCACTGGCGCTTACGCCGTAGATGTGAGCGGTGGTGTAGAATCGGCAAAAGGTATTAAAGACCAACAACTCATAGAACGCTTTATGCAAGGAGTCCATCGTGGATCAGCAAAATAAGATTGACTATACCCAATTCCCTGACGCACAAGGGCATTTTGGTATTCATGGCGGGCGTTTTGTGTCAGAAACTCTTATGGCAGCACTTGAGGACTTAGAAAAACTCTATTTCCGTATGAAAGATGATGCACAGTTTTTGGCAGAATTCGACCGTGACTTGGCGTATTACGTCGGTCGTCCAAGTCCTTTGTATTATGCTGAGCGATGGTCGAAAGAGTTGGGTGGTGCGCAAATTTACTTAAAACGTGAAGACCTGAACCATACAGGCTCACATAAAGTGAATAACACGATTGGTCAGGCTTTGCTGGCTAAACTTTCAGGTAAAAAACGTATTATTGCCGAAACAGGTGCAGGTCAGCACGGTGTAGCAACGGCAACGATTGCAGCACGTTTAGGCCTTGAATGCGTGGTGTTCATGGGTGCAGAAGACGTAAAACGTCAAGCGATGAACGTGTACCGTATGCGTTTACTCGGTGCGACTGTTGTGCCTGTAGAAAGCGGTTCAAAAACATTGAAAGATGCTATGAACGAAGCGATGCGTGACTGGGTCACAAACGTAGATTCTACTTATTACGTGATTGGTACAGTTGCAGGCCCGCATCCATATCCGCAATTGGTTCGTGATTTCCAATCAATCATTGGTCGTGAGGCGCGTAAACAAATTCAGGAACAAGCAGGCCGTTTACCGGATGCACTTGTTGCATGTGTGGGCGGCGGTTCAAATGCAATGGGCTTATTCTATCCATTCTTAAATGATGAAGATGTGAAAATGTACGGTGTTGAAGCTGCAGGCTACGGCATTGAAACGGGCAAGCATTCTGCACCATTAAACGCAGGTCATGTCGGTGTACTTCACGGTAACCGTACGTACTTGATGTCGGATGATCAAGGTCAAATCATTGAAACACATTCAATCTCTGCAGGCCTGGACTACCCAGGTGTAGGCCCTGAGCACAGTTTCCTCAAAGATATGCACCGTGTGAACTATGTGCCAATCAATGACACTGAAGCGCTACAAGGCTTCCGTGATTTAACCCAAATTGAAGGTATTATCCCTGCATTGGAAAGCTCACATGCGATGGCTTATGTGACGAAACTTGCGCCGACCATGGACAAAGACCAAATTATTATTGCGACTGTATCAGGCCGTGGTGATAAAGACTTAATGACCGTTGCCCGCATTGATGGCGTGGAAATGGTTGAGATGTAAATTCCTTTAAGCCCTCTCCTTTAAGGAGAGGGTTTGGGAGAGGTTATATATTCTGAAATATCAAATCGCGCAGAAGCAATTCCGCGCGATTTTTTTTATGACCATAAATGTAAGTCTAAAAAGGCCTACAAAAAACAAGCAAAGTTAAAGAGTGAGATAAGTCACAATATTGCTGAAATTTATAGCGTTGAAAGACTCAATAATAATGACATTTACACACTTGGTTCGTGCTGAATCATTTCCTCAAAAAATCAGTTGGAATGCACGGGATACTTTTGCGGTACTCATCATTCCTTTGATTTTGCTGAATAGCTTTGTCTTGGATCAATTGTTCGGTGCGTCGGTTCAAGTTGCTTTGGGCGATTCGATTTTTCGCGGCATTTTATTTATTGCTGTATGTTGGCTCTATAAAACGATGCTGTATACGCACTGGCAAAAGTATAAGCAGGCCTTTTGGCGCTCAAGCCTGTTGGTGGTTGTCGGTGCAGTCGTCTTACAAGTGGTGATTTCTTTTACACGCAGTCTGTTGCCCGTCGGTGAGAGCATTGAAAAAGAATCGACCATTGATCCTAATACGATTGCGTTTTTTAGCTTGCTGATCATCAGCCTTGGGCCATTATTTACCGCTTTGCTTGAAGATATTATTTTCCGCTATACCTTGCTGCAAAAGCTGTTTGTACAGCCGTGGCTATGGCGAGTGATTTTGGTCTTACTGAACTCAATCTTATTCGGCTTGATTCATTATCATAATTTTGATGGCGATTTGATTGCGACCATCAGTTTTATGGCGGCAGGCCTATTTCTCAACCTGATCTATTTGTGGACGCGTAACATTTGGCATGTCTTACTCATTCATTTCATTAACAATGCAGTACTATCGCTAGGCGGCGTGATTTTATTGAAATTGCTTCAGCCCTATGTGGGCAGTTGAAGTCAAAAATAGGGGGAAGATTGTGTCCAGTTTATTTATGGTGATGCTCGGCGGACGCCATCCAAGAGCAAATATTGAAGTGCATGACGTCATTCTTGCAGTGGGTAACGCATTAGAAGAGGTTTATCCGCAACTGAGAACGGCATGGTTTGGTGAGCAAAAAGGCTTACATATTGATGCTTGGGCACAAGTACATACAGTCAGCACTGAAAATCGGCATTATCGCATCCAATTTTGTGATGCCGCGCCCCGAGCTGAAGATGAAAAATTATGGCTGATTAATCTCGGGGGATATGATGCCCGCGAATTTGGTGAATTACATCGTTATGTTTTGGTGACAGGACAAAATGCCGTTGTTGCAAAACAACGAGGCAAGGCTTTTTTTGAGTCACATTGGCAAAAACAGCATACCGACCGAACCCTAGATGTTGATGATTGTATTACGATTGATCATGTGTATGGGCGCTATATCAAATTGGTTGAAACGCCGCATAGCCAGCAAAATTCATGGAAAAATGATTACATCTTAATAAATGAACATTTGTGATGATTAAGAGCTGAAATGTCAGCTTTTATATTTTTTTGTGATATTCGCCTGAAATCAGATGGATTGTCTTTTCAGGCGTTAAATAATAGGCATAATAACATTCAGGATTTAGACCTTAAACCTCAATGGAATGGCGTATATGGATTTAATACGGCCGAATGGACAGCCGCATTATGGGCGTTTTAGTGAACTTCCCAATCGTATCGATTTAAGTAAGTATGAATATAAGACACCGTATGGAAAACGACTTCAAGGTTGGCGTAAGCGTTTAAAATATAAAAAATTTAAATTTTGTTGTATTCAGCATGAACATTATACGATTGGTCTAGCGATTGCCGATATCGCGTGGGCGGGGCACGGTTTTGTCTATGTGTATGACCATATTACGAATGAAGTGTTGGAATGGAATTCGATTAATTTCCTGTCACGCAATACCGTTTTAGATGAACAACCTTTATTTAATCAGAGTCATTTTATTAAGTCAGGGATTCAACTGGACATTCAGCATGCCAATGGTGTGCGATACATTCAAATGTCGAAACATGGCGAACTCAAACTGAGCGCTCGAGTGTTTTGTGCGGGGACTGATCCGCTGAGTATGTGTAGCCCCACAGGGATTAATGGTTGGACCTATACTCAAAAATTGACGACGTTAGGGTGTGAAGGTTTCTTCATCAATAAGCAAGGTAAGACCATTCAATTCCATGACCGGACATTGGTGTCTTTAGATGATACCTGTGGTTTTCTTCGTCCTGAAACCGCATGGTTTTGGATGTCGTGTAACTTTTGGGATAGTCAAAATCGACGCGTTGGGATCAATCTTGCCTCAGGGGTAAATGAAAGCTTTGGCAATGAAAATTGCCTTTGGGTCAATGGACATCTGTATGCCATGTCTGATGTGCTGTTTCAGCAACAAGGCGATAATCAATGGAATATTAGCTCATTAGACAACAGCTTAAATTTGATCGTCACCACAGGTTGGCGACGCTATGAAAACCTGAATTTAAGATTGGTCGGTAGTCAGTTCAGTCAATGGCAGGCAAAAATTAGCGGTACAATTCAACGTGATGGCGAAGAAATAGTATTCTTAAATGAATATGGTTTACTTGAGCAGCACTATGCCAAATGGTAAGTCTAAGCCTATAAAAAAGCCGCAATCGATGCGGCTTTTTTTATTCAATTTTTATTTTGCAGCTTGCCAAAACACTTCTGCAGCTTGAATTGGATCATTGGTTTCTTCATAAGTTTTTAACCAAAGATCATAATTTTGCACAATGGGATGCTGACTCGGATGGAAGTCTTTTTTAAACCAATCTCGATATGGCTTGCTCATACGGGTGAGGGTGCCATTTTTACCAAAGAACCACGGTAAGCCTTTCATATTTAATTTTAAACGTTCAGTGAAACTAAAGCCGTCATGTCTTAGCATCACATTGGCACGGTATAAGGTAAAGCCAAGCATCAATCCACTGGTCCAGACCAAAGTAAATTTCTTTAGATTTTCATCGACCTTAGCCACATCTTTCATCACATCAAAAGCCACATCGCGATGTTCCATTTCTTCTATCGCATGCCAAATAAATAATGCACGGACATAAGGATGCGCAGATTCTAGTACGGACTTTTGGCTACAAAAGGTTTCAGCCATCAGTGCAGTCAAATGCTCAGCAGAAGCCGTCATGGCAATGTTGTATTCAGGTGAGCGCTTGCTCAGTTCAAATTTAAAAATTTTATTCAGACGTTTAATGAACGCATCGACAGGCATGCCTTGTTGTTTCATCAACATATTCATTTTGTCATGCGCCATACCGTGCTGCGCTTCTTGACGAATAAAGTCAGCGACACGTTGCTGTAAATCAGGGTCTTGAATTTGACTGCGGAACAGACGTACAGATTCAATAAAATAGCGCTCGCCATCAGGAAAGGTCAGGCTCAAGGCATCAAACATACGAGTTAAAAAGGGGTCTCCCCCAAACCAATAGCGCGGGATTTCTTCTAACTTAAAATTCAGTTTTGTGCGAACAATAGGTTCGACTTGATATTTGACGATAGCATTCATGATATTTTTTCTGTGCGAGTCGTATTGATTGCAGTATGTCGGAGAAATTGCACTTTGTTTTGACAGATATTGCCAATTTTTATACATTTTACGCCATGATGAAAATATAAAATGTCAGAATTGGCAGGTCAGAAAGAGGGGCGAGATGGCTGAAATTCAGATCCCAAATGGTTACTTCCAATTGTGGAATATGGTCTTAATTGAGCGTGAATTAAACTATACACAGCTCGAATGGATTGCGCCGTATGCTGCGCAAATTCAGCATGTGCTGTCTTTGCCGATCGACTCTCAATCGCCGAATTCTTTTTTTAACAGCATCATGCAACTGACTCAGCAGCATCTGGATTGCCCGCAATTGGTTTTTGAAATGGCCAAGTATATTCGTGCGGAGCATTTTGGGGTGTTAGGCTATATGGCGACACTGAGTAATAGCGTAGCAGATGCTTTGCAATATGTGATGCGGTTTAGTCGTTTGGTGATTGATGGCGCGCAAATTGTGCCGATGAATATGAGCCATCAAGATCATCAAATTATACTGTCTTGGCCACAGCATGATGATGAATATGCTTTGGTGAATGAATTAACGATGGCCTGTATGGCACATTTGGCCAAGCAAATTTTTCCAGATTCTATAAAGTTACTCCGCATTCATTTTGCCCATGCGCCGCGGATGGCACGTTATCACTATGAAAAGTTTTATGGCTGCCAAATGGAATTTTCGACCCTTAAATATTCATTTGTGATTCATGCCGATAGTTTGGATTTAAAGTCAGAACTTGCTGATCCGTCACTGATGCAATTGTTATTACGCCAAGCCGAAGAGGCGATCGCCGCTCGTCCGCAACATGCAGATCCAATTCTACAGATGCAACAATGCATCGCTGATCATCTCAAACGAAAACAGCAAGCCCCTAAAATAGAGTGGTTAGCAGAGGAGTTACATCTGTCAGTCAGAACCTTGCAACGACAGTTAAAGGAGAAAGACACTTCGTTTAAACGGCTTTTGGAGCTTGAACGGATGAAACGCTGTGAATATCTACTTTCACAACAAACCCATTTGACGGATATCGCGTTGCAGTTAGGATATTCAGATCAGTCTGCTTTGGCACGTGCTTTTAAGGCATATAGCGGAGAGACATTATTAGCGCGAAAAAAAACCTTGAGATTAGAATAAAACTTGCAGATTGCTCGTTAAGAAAAGCCTTTTAAACAACATTAAAAAAAGCGGTCAAACGACCGCTTTTCTTTAAAGCCAAGCTTATGCCGCAGCTTTTAATTTTGGATACCGAAGTAAAATGGCAAGGATGGCAAAGATTGCCAAGACCCAACAGTAATACACACTACCAATCAGTTCCACAGGCGAAAGTTTTGCGATCGAACAAGCCAGTAACAGCTGTGCACCATAAGGAATGAGACCTTGGACTACGCAAGAGAAAATATCCAAGAGTGCAGCCGCACGTTTAGGGTCTACACCATATTCTTTCGCGACTTCACGTGCCATGTCACCAGATAAAATAATTGCGACAGTGTTGTTTGCCACAAATAGGTTGGAGAAAATCACCAAGAAACTGATACCAATTTCCCCCGCGCGTTCAGCACCAACTTTAAAGCAGCGCGTCATGCTGTAAATGCGTTGAATCAGCCATTCTAAACCGCCTTCTTTTTGCATAATGGCAGAAATACCACCCAAGAAAATAGAAAGCAGGGCAACTTCAAACATGCCGGTAAAGCCGTCATAAATAGAATTATTTAAGCTTAATAAATTAAATTCAGGTTGAATCACCAAACCAATCAAACCAGATAACAAGACACCAATGGTCAGTACAGCAAGCACGTGTAAACGTGAAAAGGCCAAAATAAATACGGCTAAATACGGCAAGATCAGCCACGCATTATAGGCTTTGTGTTCAATCGCTTGTGAGCCTTGACTCATGAATAAATAAATACAAATACTAATAATCGATGCAGGAACAGCAATCCAGACATTGACCTTAAATTTATCGCGAAGCTGAACTTTTTGACTGTTCGTTGCAGCAATAGTGGTATCTGAAATCATCGACAGATTATCACCAAACATAGCACCACCGACCACAGCACCAATGGCATACACCGCTTCAATTTCGGTGACTTGAGTAAAACCAAAGGCAATTGGTGCACAGGCTGCAATAGTGCCCATGGAGGTTCCCATCGCTGTGGCAATAAAGGCCGCAATAATAAACAGCATGGGCAGCACGAACTCAGGCGCAATCATCGATAGTCCCAACTGCACTGTTGCATCGACACTACCGATGGCACTGCTGACACTGGCAAAAGCACCAGCGAGCATAAAGACCATGAACATTAAGATCAAATTCGGGTGGCTAGCACCTTTCATAAATGTATCAATCGCGTCATTTATCTTGCCGCGATAGAGCAAAATTGCCAATACAATTGCAGGAAGAGCAGCGACTGGGGCTTTCACTTGATAGAACGCAAACTCAGTTCCAATGATGGAATGGTAAATACCACTGCCCAAAAAAATGGTCAGAAAAACAATAAGCGGGAGCAGTGCAAATGCCCGAGCAGGCACTTTCACTTGTGAATCGGAGGACATAGGAGATAAAAAAATAAAAGTATGCGGCTAGTATAAAGCAGGTTTTGCAATTTAAGGAAAATTAAAATGTAAATGCTAAGCCTGTTATTTTTAACATTTTTTTGATGATAAAATTAAGTTAATCTAAAACCTTATAATTTTGCCAGATCCTAAAATTAGGCATCTTTGATCATTGTGAAAAAAACTGAAATATCGGTAAATGATGCTTTCGGGTTGTTCTGGAAAATTATGTTTGCATGAGAAATGCCGACAGAGGATTGTATGCCCTGTTCAATGGGTAAAAAATAGCGTTACAATGCGATGTCTTGTATTTCGACAAAACCCACATCATAGTTTTGATTCATTCAAGGAAAGTATAACCCTATGTCACGTTTAGCCACTCGATTTGGAACGCTTAAATCTCAACAGCGTAAGGCCTTGGTTTCTTATGTTATGGCTGGTGACCCTCATCCACAAGTAACGGTACCTTTGTTACATCAAATGGTTGAGGCAGGTGTAGATGTGATCGAATTGGGCCTTCCATTTTCAGACCCAATGGCGGATGGTCCTGTTATTGCACTTGCCGCTGAGCGTGCACTTGCTGCAGGAACCAATACTCTAGATGCCTTGAACATGGTGAAAGAGTTCCGTAAAAACGATACAGAAACACCAGTAGTACTGATGGGCTATTTAAACCCCGTTGAAGTAATCGGCTATGAAAAGTTTGTTGCCTATGCACATGAATGCGGTGTAGATGGCGTGCTCTTGGTGGACCTTCCACCAGAAGAAGCAAAAGATCTAGATGCAGTATTGAAAAAATACGACATGGATCAAATCTTCTTACTTGCGCCAACATCCACTGATGAACGTATTCAGCATGTAGTAAAACAAGCCAGTGGATTTATCTACTATGTTTCTTTGAAAGGTGTGACAGGTGCAGCGACTTTAGACGTTGCTGAAGCTGCGGCACGTATTCAAAAAATCAAATCGTATAGTCAGGTACCTGTCGGCGTTGGCTTTGGTATCAGTGATGCAGCATCGGCGAAAGCCATGGGTGTTGCTGCGGATGCTGTGATTGTAGGTAGTGCTTTTGTTAAACAATTTGCAAACTTAGCGCCAGAACAAGCTGTAATCGAAACAGTGAATAAAGTGAAGGAGCTTCGAGCTGCGCTCGATGAGTTAGTATGAGTCAAGACGCAAAAACAGGCAAAATTCTGAGCGCATCTACGCCATGGACAGAGCGTGCGGTACCAGGTATTCATGTACCTGATGAACAGCAAGCATTAAAGGCGACATTTACTGAGCCGACGATTGAATGTCCTGAGTGTCATGCACTTGTGACTCGTACTGCGATGTCATTTAATGCCTACGTTTGTCCGCAGTGTGATGAACACTTGCGAATGAAAGCGCGTGATCGCTTGAACTGGTTCTTTGACCAAGTACAAAAAGAATTGGGTCAAGAATTTAAAGCCAAAGATCCACTTAAATTTGTAGATAGCAAAGCGTATCCAGACCGTATGTCTGAAGCGCAGAAAAAAACCGGTGAAACAGAAGCTTTAGTGGTAATGCAAGGAACGCTGAAAGGCATTCCAATGATTGCGACTGCTTTCGAATTTGATTTCATGGGCGGCTCAATGGGCACAGTGGTCGGTGACCGTTTTGTTCAAGCGGCTGAACTTGCGATTAAAGCTAAACAACCGCTTATTTGCTTCGCTGCTTCTGGTGGTGCGCGTATGCAAGAAGGTATGTTGTCATTAATGCAAATGGCGCGTACTTCTGCTGCCATCCAAAAAATGAAAGATGCAGGCTTGCCTTATCTAGTGGTATTGACACATCCTGTCTATGGTGGTGTGACTGCATCATTAGCAATGCTCGGTGATGTTCATTTGGCTGAGCCAAAAGCCATGATTGGTTTTGCTGGTAAGCGTGTGATTGAGCAAACTGTACGTGAAAAATTGGACGAACCGTTCCAACGTGCGGAATATTTGCTTGATCATGGTGTAGTCGATCAAATTGTCCACCGTCATGCATTACGTGATACAGTTTATCGTATTGTAGCGAAATTGATGAATTTGACTTGAACACAGCACCACTTGCATCTGATTCTTTAAGTACATGGCTCGATTATTGGAGCCATGTTCATGTTACGGGTATTGATTTAGGTTTGGAACGGGTGATTCCTGTTGCAGAACGACTCGGTGTAACCCAGCCTGATGCGAAAGTGCTGACGGTCGCGGGAACAAACGGTAAAGGTTCAACCACGACCACTTTGGCTGCGATTTTAAATGCCCAAGGGTATAACGTGGGGCTATACCAATCACCGCATATCTATCGATTCAATGAACGTGTAAAGCTTCAAGGTGTTGAAGTAGCCGACCAAATCCTGATTGATGCTTTTGTAGCCGTTGATCAGGCGCGTCGTGAATGTGAATTAAGTTTATCTTTTTTTGAAGCGACCACTTTGGCCGCTTTTGTTATTTTTAAACAGCAACATTGCGATGTATGGGTACTTGAAGTAGGCCTAGGTGGTCGACTTGATGTGGTCAATGTCGTCGATCCAGATGTTGCAGTGATTACCAATATTGGTTTAGACCATACCGATTGGTTGGGCGACACCATTGAAAAAATTGCTTTTGAGAAAGCAGGAATTATTCGTCCAAATATTCCCGTAATTTTTGGCGGGCAGCAAGTTTTGCCTGAAGCCATTCGTCAAAAAGCAGAAGATTGCCAAGCTGCTTTACATGTACTCAATCGTGATTATTTTTATCAGTACAGTGATGACGGACAATCTTGGATGTTTGCTTCATCAGGTACAACTTTAAAACTGCCCGTGGGTTCTTTGGCGCTCGAAAATATCTCTACGGCTGTAGCAGCAATATTGGCCAGTGGTTTAGTGGTCTCTCAGCAGTCGATCGCTCAGGGGATTATCAATGCCAAGTTACAAGGCCGTTTTGAAGTTAGAGAAATTGCAGGTAAAACGGTGATTTTCGATGCGGGACATAACCCGCATGGTGTTGAATTTTTGTTAAAGCAATTGCGAAATTTTCTCCAGTACAATAAACAATACACAGAAGTGATCAGCGTTTTCTCCATGCTGACTGATAAAGACATAAATTCTGTCGTTAACTTATTGAAAGATACGGTAAGAATGTGGAAAATTGCACAATTAAATGTGCCACGTGCGGCATCTATCACACAATTGGATAGCGCACTGCAGCATCAAGTCGTAGAACATTATGACAATGTGCAATTAGCTTTTAAGTCCGCGCTGGAAGAAACAAAGAATAATCAGCTGATTCTGGTATGTGGTTCATTTCATACCTTAGAAGCGGTATGGGAGTATCTGGAAGAATGTCAATGAATAACAAACAACGCTGGATGGGTGGTGTTGTTTTATTAGGTGGTGGTGTACTGCTGGCCGCACTTTTACTTAAAGGCAAAGAAGAAATACATCAAAATCAAAGCCAAACCCCTGAAATGGCTCAAGTTGAGCAACAAGGTCAGGGTGCGGGTAAAATGTCATCATTGACTGTTGATGTTGAAACTGAAAAGCGTTTGCTCGAAGAACAACGACGTACCCGTGAAAAATCGGTTGCGGAGCAAGAAGCACGTGCAGCAGAATTTTTAGCGATGCAACAACAAGCGGAAGCGGATGCAGCACGTAAAGCAGCAGAAGAATATGCAGCTTTAAACGCACATCGTTCAGCTCAACAAAGTTCGGATAATATTCCGCCCGAATTGGTTGAAGATGAAAAAGCCAAGCAAAAGCGTTTAGCTGAGGATAAGTTGGCGGCTCAAAAAAAGTTAGAGACTCAGTCGGCGCAGCAAAAGGCTGATCAGGCACGTATCGCAGCAGATAAACAAAAAGCCGAAGCAAAACGTAAAGCGGATGCTCAAAAAGAAGCTGAACGTAAAGCACATGCTGAAGCTGAGAAAAAAGCAGCAGATAAGAAAGCAGCCGAAGCGAAGCAACAGGCTGAAGAAAAGCGTAAAGCCGAAGAAAAACACAAGGCAGAAGAAAAGCGTAAAGCCGAAGCCAAGAAAAAAGCTGAAGCTGAAAAAGCACGTGATCTGTTGGAAAATGGCGATAAGCAATGGATGGTACAAGTTGCTCTAGCTGCCAATGAAGCCAATGCAGATGCCGTCGCTGCAAAATTACGTGCAAAAGGCTATAAAGTGACGAAGAGTCCTACATCTAAAGGCATTCGTATTATGGTTGGCCCTTCGAAGGACCGTGATGCTGCGGACGCAACACGTAAAAAGATCAATTCAGATGCAAGTTTGAATATGAAATCGGCTTGGGTGATTGATTGGGTACCTCTCGATAAACGCTAAGTTTATTTGAGAAATGACCTTTAATAAGATGGATTCAGTAGTTGTTGCTGAATCCATTTTATATTTTCAGGGCTGAATAAACGGTCAATATTTTTCCAAATAGGGTGGAAGCCATAGCCACCTTGTTTCATTTCACGTTTTGCTTCCTCAATGGACCAATGCTGAAAAATTATACGGTACATGGCCGCACTCGCGCCTGTACGGTCTGAGCCGTGGTAGCAATAGATTAATACTTTTTGCTGCTGTTGTTCAGCCACTTTTATGGTTTTCATCACCGCCAATAAATCTTCACGATCGATTTGCCACGTGTGTATCGGAATATGTACAAAATTAATCTTTTGCATATCAATAGCGTTGTCTAAGCGTTCTGGGTCATGATGCCGCGAACGTAAATTTATGATCACATCGATGTGCTGTTCTCGTAGAATAGGGGCGAGATCTGCATCAGGTTGTTCACTGCGAAATACTGTTGGGCTGATCTGATAAAAATTATGCTGTTGATGAACGACTTTTCCCCAATGCTTAGGACGTTCATTTAACGGTAATGGATTTGATGTCATGCAACCCGTGAAGCTGAAGCTAACACTAAGGAGGATCATTGGCAGGATTTTAGCGGTCATTGCTTGTGTTCTGATAGCGAGCGAGTTCGAATGGGTCATGTGCGCAGATGAGATCGATGTCCGGATGCTGTGCTAACTGCTGAATCTTATGAAGTGTGTGCAGTCGCTGTGTATTGTCGGTGGCAAATAAACGCTCAAGCTGATTTAAGGCCCGCGAATGAAAATTTGGATTTAATTGATGCTGTGAGTAATAAGCATCGCCGCAATATAACAACCAGCGATGGTTGTTTTTAATCGCAATACCGGCATGACCCGCGGTATGTCCCAAAAGTGGGAGCATTAAAATATCCTCTTGAAAAATAGACAGACCGGCAGTGTGTTCTAAGTTAAACCATGCTTGCGTCCCGATGCTTTCGATAAAATTCCAATAACGATGCAGTTGGAATTGCTGTGGTCGATAGCGCAGTCGTGATTTTAAGCTATGAAGGTTTTGAGTGGCATTATATTCACTGGCTAAGACATGCACAGTCGCCTGCGGAAAATCAGAGATCCCGCCAGCATGATCAAAATCTAAGTGTGACAACAAAATGTGTTGAACATCTTGAGCCTTAAAACCTAATTTTTGAATTTGATGAATCGCACTTAGTTGCGGATTAAATTTAATCTGCGCTGTGCGTGAAATAAACCGACCTAAACGATTTTGTGGATGTAAATAATCTTGTAAGCCCAGTCCTGTATCGACTAAGACGAGCCCTTTATCAGTTTCAATGAGCAGGCAATGACAAACCAAATGTGCGCGAAAGCCTTTCTGTCCAAATAAAGGGGCACACGTTGGACAAAAACTACCACAATGTAAATGATGAATTTGATGAATCACGGTTTGTTGTTTTCAAGTTTTTCTTAGTTATAACGGAATTGTGATGTTTAACCAATCTAATCCCAGAGAGGAATTTGTAATCAAAAAAAAGCTCATCCGAAGATGAGCAGGTTGGAGAATGCCAGAACGGGCTCGTAATTCGTTCTGAGGGGAAAACTATAAGTAACTATAAGTAACTATGGTTATGATTCTGAGTTGGGTCAGGTGCTGCACTTAAAAATAGTTAAATTTGTACCTTCGCTTTGGTCACTCACAGCAGAGCTTCTTATCTTGCGCTCGGACAGCGTAATGCTCCGTTTTATCCTCACTTAGGTTGAGGCGTTAAACGAAGGTAAGGCGTAACTGCGTTATATCCTTGAGGAAAGCGTTGTTTGATTTCCTCTTCATCTTTTAATGACGGCACAATCACCACATCTTCACCTTGTTGCCAGTTGGCCGGTGTTGCAACTTTATGGTTGTCTGTCAGTTGCAAAGAGTCAATGACACGTAAAATTTCATGGAAGTTACGCCCTGTAGATGCAGGATAAGTAATGATTAAACGGACCTTTTTATTTGGATCGATGATCACCAAAGAGCGAACAGTTAATGTTTCGCTGGCATTGGGGTGAATGAAATCATAAAGGGTAGACACTTTACGGTCTTTGTCTGCAATGATCGGGAAGTTCACCGTGGTATTTTGAGTATTATTAATGTCATTAATCCAACCATGATGCGACTCAACATCATCAACAGACAGGGCAATGGCCTTGACACCACGTTTGCTAAATTCATCTTTTAGTTTTGCGGTAAATCCAAGTTCTGTGGTGCAGACTGGGGTGTAATCGGCTGGATGCGAAAATAAAATGCCCCAACTGTCACCTAAAAAGTCATAAAAATGAATGCTGCCTTCGCTTGAGTCTTGAGTAAAGTCTGGTGCAGTATCACCTAAACGAATCGTCATGGAATATCCCCGTATTTATTGAATTTGTTTAACTCAAAAATAAATATGAAGGATTTTTTTTATGATTAAAAATAGTGTTTTTTCATTTCTTTATGAATATATTTCATATAAAACAGTTTTATTGGGGGATAAATGCGAAATATCTCACGACAGAGTCACTATGTTGTCTGCAGAAAATTTGTTACATTAGCTTGCCTTAAGTCTCCGGGGCTAGAACCCGAGCGCAGAATATTTAAGGGGATTTTTGTGCAAAACCCTTGTACTTCGAATTTCTAGCACCATAATAACGACTAAGAAAATATATTCATTTGACAAGCAAGATTTAGAGAGTCTATTCATGTTGGCAAGTCTGATCGGAGGAATCTTCGGTACCAAAAATGAGCGCGAACTCAAACGCATGCGTAAAATCGTAGAGAAGATTAATGCGCTCGAGCCGACGATATCTGTTCTAAGCGATGCAGACTTATCTGCAAAAACTGAAGAATTCAAAGAACGTTATAAAAAAGGCGACAGCCTTGATAAATTATTACCTGAAGCGTTTGCTGTTTGTCGTGAAGCTGCAAAGCGTGTCATGGGCATGCGTCATTATGATGTACAGCTGATTGGTGGTATTACTTTACATGAAGGTAAGATCGCAGAGATGCGTACCGGTGAAGGTAAAACCCTCATGGGAACGCTTGCTTGTTACCTCAATGCGATCAATGGTGAAGGTGTTCACGTGATTACGGTGAACGATTACTTGGCGCAACGTGATGCTGAATTAAACCGTCCATTATTCGAATTTTTAGGTTTAAGCATTGGGATTATTTACTCAATGCAAGACCCAACTGAAAAAGCTCAAGCGTATCGTGCTGACATTACTTACGGTACCAACAACGAATTCGGTTTCGATTACTTGCGTGACAACATGGTGTTTTCTGCTGCTGAGAAAAAACAGCGCAGCTTAACCTATGCCATCATCGATGAGGTCGATTCGATCCTGATTGATGAAGCACGTACACCGTTGATCATTTCTGGTCAATCAGAAGACTCATCTCAGTTGTATGCTGCAATTAACAGCATTCCACCAAAACTTCATGCACAAAAAGAAGAGAAGGTACCAGATGGTGGTCACTTCTGGATTGACGAAAAACAGCGCTCTGTAGAAATGACCGAAGTCGGTTATGAAACTGTTGAAGCTGAATTGATTCAAATGGGCTTGCTTGCTGAAGGTGAAAGTCTATATTCATCTGCTAATTTAAACTTGGTGCACCATGTTTCTGCGGCTATTCGTGCGCATTACCTATACCAACGCAACGTGCATTACATCATTCACGAAGGTGAAGTGATCATTGTCGATGAAAACACTGGTCGTACCATGCCGGGTCGCCGCTGGTCAGAAGGTTTGCATCAAGCGGTAGAAGCCAAAGAAGGTTTGGAAATTCAACCTGAAAACCAAACACTAGCAACCACAACATTCCAGAACTATTTCCGTCTTTACAAGAAATTATCAGGGATGACGGGTACTGCAGATACTGAAGCTGCAGAAATGAAAGAAATTTATGGCTTGGATGTTGTACTTATTCCAACCCATCGCCCGATGATTCGTAATGACCAAAACGATTTAATCTATTTAAACCGTGAAGGTAAATACAACGCCATCATTCAAGAAATTCAACGTGTTCATGAAGCGGGTGTTGCACCGATCCTGATTGGTACAGCAACCATTGAAGCCTCTGAAATTTTATCAGATAAGCTGAAAGAAGCAGGCATTCAACATGAAGTGCTCAATGCGAAACAACATGAGCGTGAAGCGGATATTATTGCGCAAGCGGGTTCACCGCGTGCAGTGACGATTGCTACCAACATGGCCGGTCGTGGTACTGATATTCTGTTAGGTGGTAACTGGAAAGCGTTGCTGGCGAAGATTGAAGAGCCGACTGAAGCAGATGAAGCACGTTTGAAAGCAGAGTGGGAACAAAATCATGAAATGGTGCTGAACTCTGGTGGTTTACACATCATTGGTTCAGAACGTCATGAATCTCGTCGTATTGATAACCAGTTACGTGGTCGTGCGGGCCGTCAAGGTGACCCAGGTGTATCACGGTTCTACTTGTCGCTTGAAGATGACTTGATGCGTATCTTCGCGGGTGATCGCGTAGTTGCAATGATGCGTGCCATGGGTCTGAAAGAAGATGAAGCCATTGAACATAAAATGGTGTCACGCTCGATTGAAAATGCACAACGTAAAGTTGAAGCACGTAACTTCGATATTCGTAAAAATTTATTGAAATACGATGACGTAAACAACGAGCAACGTAAGATTATTTACTCTCAACGTGATGAAATTCTTGAAGAAGCATCATTGCAAGATTACATCGAAACAATGATTCACGATGTGACTAAAGGCATGATCGAAGTATATATTCCACCTGAGTCTATTCACGATCAGTGGGATATTGAAGGTCTTGAAAAAGCACTTCGTGAAGATCTATCGATTGAATTGCCAATTTCGCAGTGGCTAGAGCAAGATCGTCGTTTAGATGAAGAAGCTTTGGTTGAACGTATTACTGATGAAGTTCTTCAGCATTACCGTTCACGTCGTACACAAATGGGTGACGAAACGGCTGCAATGCTAGAACGTCACTTTATGTTGAATTCATTGGACCGCCATTGGAAAGAGCATTTGGCAGCGATGGATTACTTACGTCAAGGGATTCATTTACGTGGTTATGCGCAGAAAAATCCTGAGCAAGAATACAAAAAAGAAGCCTTTAACTTATTTGTAAACATGCTTGCTGTGATTAAGTCAGATGTCGTGACAGATTTATCTCGTATTCATGTGCCTACAGCCGAAGAACTTGCAGAAATGGAAGCTCAAAAACAGGCTCAAGCTGAATCAATGAATCTTCAATTGTCACACAACGACTTTGATAATTTGTTGGCTGAAGCCAATGGTAATGATGTTATCGATGCGCAGTATACCCCTGCAGAGCAAGTGATTGTTCCGCCAGAAAGTCGTAACTCACCTTGCCCATGTGGTTCAGGTCTAAAATATAAACAATGTCACGGTAAAATCTAAACAGCATTGTTTAATTTCAAATAAATCAGAGCCTTCGCGCTCTGATTTTTTATTTACACTACTGATCTGACCTGAATAGTATTTGCAGTTCAGTAGATTAAATGTTATTTAGTTTCTATCAATAACCGTAAGACGGAAAAGACAATGAAAAAAGTACTAAAACCGTTCATGATTGCTGCTTTGGCTTTGCCAACTTTTGCCTTTGCAAACGCTCCTCAGACGACTTCTTTAGAGAAAGTTCAACAAGCAGTTGGTCCAACAACAACTCAAGTACAGGTTGGTACTGACGGTCAAGTGACTGTAGCAAGCCCGCGTACGGGTATTCGTTATACCTTTGCCAATCCAAATCGTCCAATCGTATTGCAAACTGCAAAAATTGCAGCAGCCAATGCGGCGAATGCTGACCGTATTGTGGCTGAAAACCCAGCCCTTTCTGCTGCGAGTCAACAAAAAGCGAAACAAGTGCTTCTTGATGAAGCAACTCAGCTTGCGCGTAACTAATTTACGACGAACATCGATAAAGACCAGTCGAAAGACTGGTTTTTTTATGTGCAAAAGAAATCCACAATAAAATTACAGCAAAACCGTGCTTCTGCTCGATTTTTTATAGATTTTGCACTAAGCTGTATTTTTTATAACTCATATAGTTGGACGTTGAAAAATGGCAGTTGGTGACGTATCTATGCCACAGATGCATGTGGTGAAAGGTGTAAAAATCGGTTCGGCTGAAGCGTATGTGCGCTATCAGAACCGACGTGACCTTGTCATTTTTGAATTTGCTGAAGGTTCTAATGTTGCAGGCGTATTTACTCAAAATGCATTTTGTGCCGCGCCTGTTCATATTTCGAAAGCACACTTATTAGCAGGTAATCCACGTTATTTGGTGATTAATACCGGAAATGCCAATGCCGGTACTGGCAAAATCGGCATGGCAAATGCTGAGGCGACGTGTGCGAAACTGGCAGAACTGGCAGGTGTTCAAAATACAGAAGTTCTTCCATTTTCAACAGGTGTAATTGGTGAGCAATTACCTATTGATCGTTTGGTTCAAGGCTTGCAACCCGCATTAGATAGTTTGCAGGAAGATGCATGGTTGGATGCGGCAACGGGCATTATGACCACAGATACAACACCTAAAGGTGCATCTGAACAGTTCGAACTAGATGGCGTTCTGTATACCATGACAGGTATTTCTAAAGGCGCAGGCATGATTCGTCCAAATATGGCGACCATGTTGAGCTATGTGGCAACTGATGCACCCATTAGCCGTGAGCTAGTGCAACAGCTTTTGAAAACCACAGTTAACCTGTCGTTTAACCGTATTACGGTGGATGGTGATACCTCAACGAATGACTCATGTATTTTGATTGCAACGGGCCAAGCTGGTGGCGTAGAAATTACTTCAGAATCAGATTCACGTTATGCTGCTGTTTTAGACGTGTTAACACGTGTAATGAAGCGTCTTGCACAGCTCATTGTCCGTGATGGTGAAGGTGCGACGAAGTTTATTACTGTGGCGGTAGAAGGTGGTGCAGATACTCAAGAATGTTGCGATATTGCTTATAGCATTGCACATTCACCGTTGGTTAAAACTGCAATCTTCGCATCAGATCCAAACTGGGGCCGTATTTTGGCAGCTATTGGTTATGCCGGTGTGCCAAACTTAGATGTTGAAAAAATTCAGGTCTGGTTAGGTGATGTTCAAATCTGTAAAGACGGTGGTGCCGCAGCAGATTATACCGAAGCAGCAGGGGCTGCAGAGATGGAGAAATCTGAGATCACGATCCGTGTAGATTTAGGACGTGGCAGTGCTCGAGATACTGTGTATACCTGTGACCTGTCGTATGACTATGTCAAGATTAACGCAGATTACCGTTCATAAGGTATTTGATGTTTTTGAAAAGCCTCCGTTGTGAGGCTTTTTTATAAGTGGAACTTTTTAATGACCGGTAAAAAATAGCCAAGTGCCATATTTATGGGTCAGTTGTGAAGCACCTGTGTAGTAACAGGCATTAAGGATAGAGAAGACGTTGTGATGAATAATGCAAACAACTTAATTGCAAATGAAGCAAAATCAATTGTACAAGCGCATTTGGATCGTTTGGGCGATGTTAAAGAGCATCACTTAACGGAGGCTGCAAAGCTTGAAAAGTTTGAATTAATTAAAGCGGAACTCAAAAAACGTAACGCTGTCCTTGTTGCACACTATTACTGTGATCCTGAAGTGCAGGAACTAGCAGAACTGACGGGTGGATGCGTTTCGGATTCACTTGAAATGGCACGTTTTGGTCGGGATCATGAAGCAACGACGTTGGTGGTTGCAGGAGTAAAATTCATGGGGGAGACCTCGAAGATTTTATCTCCTGAAAAAACTGTATTGATGCCAACCCTAGAAGCAACATGCTCACTTGATTTGGGTTGTCCTGTCGATGAATTTACCAAATTTTGCGATGCACATCCGGATCATACGGTTGTGGTATATGCCAATACCTCGGCGGCAGTGAAAGCGCGTGCAGATTGGGTGGTAACCTCGAGCTGTGCTGTTGAAATTGTTGAGCATTTAGATAGTTTAGGTGAAAAAATTATTTGGGCACCCGATCAGCATCTCGGTCGCTATATTCAAAAGAAAACCGGTGCAGACATGTTGCTATGGGATGGGGCATGTATTGTCCATGAAGAATTTCGTGCACGTGGTATTGCCAATATGAAAGCGCTGTATCCCGATGCAGCAGTTTTGGTACATCCAGAGTCACCAGAATCTGTGGTGGATATTGCAGATGCCGTCGGTAGCACCTCGCAATTGATCAAGGCTGCACAAACCTTGCCACACGAACGTTTAATCGTGGCAACAGATCGCGGTATTTTTTATAAAATGCAGCAAGCTGTACCGAATAAAATTCTCATCGAAGCACCGACGGCAGGTGAAGGAGCGACTTGTCGTTCATGTGCGCATTGCCCTTGGATGGCGATGAATGAATTGGATGGCATTCTGGAAGTTTTACAAAAAGGCGATCAGGAAATTTTTGTAGATCCGGCATTGGCTGAGCGTGCTAAATTGCCTTTAGATCGGATGTTGAATTTCAGCGCCAGTTTAAAACGTTAATTTTTGCTTGAAAAATGATTAAAGTGCTTGATAAATAATCGCTTGAAATGATTTTTTATGTTTTTTTGAAGATAGGTGTTGACGTTAATCAACGTCACGCCTAGAATGCACACCGTACCGCACGATATGCGATACAGCGAAAGCTGAGATGAAACGGAGCATAGCACAGCCTGGTAGTGCACCTGGTTTGGGACCAGGGGGTCGTAGGTTCGAATCCTACTGCTCCGACCAATTTCTCAAGGCAAAAATCGCGTGATAGTCTATGTCATCGGTAATGCGCCTGTAGCTCAGTTGGATAGAGCATCCGCCTTCTAAGCGGATGGTCACAGGTTCGAATCCTGTCAGGCGCGCCATTTTAATGGTGTTCTGATAATAGAATCTGAAACTTGTTGTGATGGTGGATGTAGCTCAGTTGGTAGAGCCCCGGATTGTGATTCCGGTTGTCGTGGGTTCGAATCCCATCATTCACCCCAATTCGGAGCATAGCACAGCCTGGTAGTGCACCTGGTTTGGGACCAGGGGGTCGTAGGTTCGAATCCTACTGCTCCGACCATTTTCTCAAAGAAAACGGTCGATAAAAGATACCGCATACAGCGGTTTTTTTATGCCTGTAATTTAAAATGCGTTATATTGGTTATTCACAAGCAAGAACATGATGGTGGATGTAGCTCAGTTGGTAGAGCCCCGGATTGTGATTCCGGTTGTCGTGGGTTCGAATCCCATCATTCACCCCAACTTTTAAAGTTGAAAGCGGAGCATAGCACAGCCTGGTAGTGCACCTGGTTTGGGACCAGGGGGTCGTAGGTTCGAATCCTACTGCTCCGACCATTTATTTCAAAAACAATACTGTAAAAGATGCCGCATATAACGGTTTTTTTATGCCTAAAATTTATAAACACAATAAAAAAGCCACCATAAGGTGGCTTTTTTATATTTCACTATTTAGGGAATGATCGTGACATTTACGCGACGGTTGATGGCACGATTGGTTTCAGTGTCATTAGAGACCATCGGCTGTTCAGCACCACGGCCAATAATTTGAATATTTGAACTGTTATAACCTTGCTTTAAAAAGACGTTTGCGACGCTTTGCGCACGTTTTTCTGACAGTTGTTGGTTGTAATTGGCTTGTCCAACATTATCCGTATGACCAATAAACTTAATTTTGTTTAGGTCATATTTAATCAGTTGAGTGGCGAGGGTATTTAGTTTGCCTTCTTGGTGAGGTTGTATTTGATAATCATCAAAACCAAATAAAAGTCGTTCTGGTAGGGCAAGTGTCCAACCATCATTGGTCAAGACAAAACCTTCTTTTTTAAGCATACGTGCTTGTTTATAGCTTAAGTTACCTAAACTCATGCAGGCTGTCATAGTAGCCGTGAATGCAAGTATAAATAAAACTTTAAATGCGTTCTTTAACATAGCAAATCCTATGAGTTGGGGTGGTGTAGTGCAATGCACCAATGATTATTCGAAAGTTTAGCATCATACATCGCGCGTTCCGCATCTGCGATCAAATCTTCTGGCGATTTTGCATTTTGGATAAGTGCCACACCAATATTAGCTTGTAATGCAATATTATGTTGCTCATAAACAAATGTGGAACTATAGCAGTCATGTATTTTGTGACAAAAGACTTCGAGTTCCGTCAGGAAGTTTAAGCGATTGATAATAATTGCAAATTCATCACCACCGAGTCGCGCAACGAAAGCATCATCTGGCAGTGCTTGCTTTAAACAGTGTGATGAGGCGCGTAGTACTGCATCACCAGCTATAGCCAAATCCTAAAAACTATAGAACAATAGAGATATGGGATATTCAAAAGATTTTAAAGACAAAGTCATAGAAATTATGATTCGAGATGAAATGTCTGTGCGAAAAGCAGCACAGCATTTTAA
>NZ_VPBP01000013.1:0-81008 GCF_013418685.1 Acinetobacter sp. YH12129 | reverse complement strand
TTAAAATGCTGTGCTGCTTTTCGCACAGACATTTCATCTCGAATCATAATTTCTATGACTTTGTCTTTAAAATCTTTTGAATATCCCATATCTCTATTGTTCTATAGTTTTTAGGATTTGGCTATACTGCAAATTCAGCTCTTCAGTTTAATTATCAACAAGGAAAACAAAAACATAATGCATATTTAGCGTTTAGTGATAACAATCCGCTTATTCCAATCGAAGATCGAACAATTCATGAGGCAACGGATTACAAAAATGGCTTGAAGTTTGATGTGTATATTCACAATATCCAAAAAATGAAAACCGAGACTATTTCTTCTAATTATTCAATCTACAATTATAAAGTGCAGGTAAAGCTGTATATAACGACCTTGCAACGTAAGCCTATGCTGTTGATGAATCAGCAAATGTACTATCAGAATAATTGTTCAAGTCAGGATATTGGCGCTTTTC
Source organism: Acinetobacter sp. YH12129 (assembly GCF_013418685.1). Lineage (NCBI taxonomy): Bacteria > Pseudomonadati > Pseudomonadota > Gammaproteobacteria > Moraxellales > Moraxellaceae > Acinetobacter > Acinetobacter sp. YH12129. The sequence continues at coordinate 80,552 of NZ_VPBP01000013.1, read as the reverse complement.
TGTATTACAAAACACGTTGGAGTCGTTTTTGGGACTATATACTTCCTGATATTTCATGGAAATAAACTAGAGAGGTCCTGCTCCTGCGCAACAGAACCTGTTGTGAAGTCTATTGCACAAGATAAAATAGACTTCATTTTGTGTATTTTAAGCGGGGAAAGTCTGCCAATGGGTGCGGGTAAATTCCTCAAATATCCACTCACCATTAAAACGGCCAAGGCCTGAATTACGTTCACCACCAAAGGGTGCATTAGAATGATCCGCCACACTGATGCCATTGATATGCGTCATGCCTATATCGAGTTTGGCAGCAAACTCTCCGCCGCGCGCTAAGTTTGACGTACATACCGTACTCGATAAACCAAATCGGGTTGAATTCGCCAATTCAAGTGCATGCGCTTCATCTCGCGCTTTTAATATTGGCAAGATTGGCCCAAAGCTTTCTTCTAATGCAATATCAGCGTGCGCATCGACATGGGTGAAAATATGCGGTGCAATCAATTGACCCTCAATGCCGCCTGCATAGGCTAAAATCGCATCTTGCTGAATGGCATTTTGAATAATGGTTTTTAATTTATCGACTTGTGCCTTGTTGATGATAGGCCCTATCAGGGTTTCAGTATCATTCGGATTACCGACCACAATGCTTTTTACCCGTTTAATTAATTTTTCAACATAAGCATCGTGCAAGGATTCATCCACAATCACTCGATTGGTACTCATGCAGATTTGTCCTTGATGCAAAAAACGCCCCATCACGGTCAGTTCAACGGCTAAATTTAAATCTGCATCATCTAAAATGACCAAAGGCGCATTGCCGCCAAGTTCCAGCGCTAAACGCTTAATTCGTGAACTTGCCAAAGCTTTCACCCCCACCTGTTGACCTACTTCAGTTGAACCTGTAAATGAAATCATTTTAGGTACAGGATGCTCTACAAAATAGTCGCCAATTTCACTGCCACTGCCTGCAACGACATTTAATACGCCATGCGGCAAACCCGCTTCTTCAAATAATTTTCCGAGCAACGTTCCACCTGTCACAGGCGTGTCACTTGCAGGCTTCAGCACTACACTATTGCCGCAGGCAATCGCAGTCACCACAGAACGCATCGACAAATGAAATGGAAAATTCCACGGGCTAATCACCGCAATGACACCCAAGGGTTTACGCAGTACAAAACTCTTTCGGCTCGGGTCTTTACTTTCCAATTGAGTAGTTTGCATTTTTTCAGAAAAACTCAGCGATTCTTGGATAATGCCAAGCGCTGCATCAACTTCAATATTGGCTTTTAAACGTGTACTACCAGATTCATCTATCAGCCATTGAATAATTTCTTCTCTGCGCTGCTGAATGGTTTGAGCTAATTTGCTGATAACTTGCTGACGTACTTCAATGGACTTAGTCATTTCTGATTTAAAGGCAGCTTCTGCCGCACTATAAGCACTGTCTACATCGACACTGCTGGCTGCCTGCAATTCAAAAATCTCTGCTTGGCTAAAGGGATTGATATTCTTGATGTGGCGCGTTGAAGTCCCTGCTCTCCACTGTCCACCAATATATTGCAAATCTAATGCTGTATATGCTGACATCGCTTCCATCCTATTTTTATCATTCATCCCAATGTAAAGGCTTCAGCATTGAAAAGCTATGAGAAAAACAGGATAAAACTTTATAATTAATTTCTTTTACAACCTTATACTTTAAACAGGCTGATGAATCTGCCGCATCGCTTTATAGATGCGCCAATAAATATAACAGCTAATGACGACTTCAAAACTCAGATCTTTAACTGTGGTGAGTTGCTCAAGTGCAGCCTCATCCATGTTTACGGTCAACATGGGTAGTAGCGCTTCGATGACAATGCCGATGGCAATAAAGAGAACTAAACTCTGAATGGTCACGGGTAGATACAATGCGATAAAGCGCTTTAAAAAATCTCGGCCTTGCTCGCCGCCATTGGCTTTAAATATGGCATTCACCCAGCTAATCAGCAGACCAACTTGTAAAACAAACGAAGCCCAAGCTTCTGTAGGTTTGGATTCTGGGGTTAACGTCAGTGCTAAGTAGCTAAAGAAAATCAATATTGAGCTGGCAATATAGTAGTTTTTATAATGGGTTTCAGAGACTTTATTCAGTCTTATATCATCCACCAACCGATTTACATTCCATAAATACATGGCGTTTCCTTTTGATTTTTTATGTCGACATTCTAACTTTCTCAAGCAATAAAAAAAGCCTCCGAAGAGGCTTTTTTTGATTTACAGATTAGTCACCTGTATAACCTTTTAATTTTAAACGGTAAGCATGAAGAAGCGGCTCTGTATAACCAGAAGGCTGCTCGCCACCTTTGAATACTAAGTCATAAGCAGCTTTGTATGCATAACCATCAAAGCTTGGTGCCATTGGCGTGTAAAGTGGATCGTTGGCATTTTGCTCATCTACAACTTTCGCCATGCGCTTAAATACTTCTTCAACCTGCTCAGCAGTTACGATACCGTGACGTAACCAGTTCGCAACGTGTTGAGAAGAAATACGTAAAGTTGCACGGTCTTCCATCAAACCAACATTGTTGATGTCTAGAACTTTTGAACAACCTACACCCAAATCAACCCAACGAACCACATAACCCAAGATACCTTGAAGGTTATTTTCGAGTTCTTTGGTTTTCTCTTCTTCAGACCAGTTTGTATCTGTCGCTAAAGGCGGTGTTAACAAGTCATCTAAAGATAGCGGTTGAGTATTCAACAACTCTTTTTGACGTTCAGAAACATTGCACTGATGATAGTGAATCGCGTGAATTACAGCGCCAGATGGAGACGGAACCCATGCACAGCTTGCGCCAGCTTCTGGATGCTCAATCTTAGTTTTGTACATATCAAGCAACATATCTGGTTTTGGCCACATGCCTTTACCGATTTGCGCTTTACCACGTAAGCCTGCTTGTAGACCGATCATCACGTTACGGTTTTCATACGCTGGGAACCAGATTTGAGACTTCACTTCGCCTTTACGAACGAATGGACCTGCTTCCATGAACGTATGAATTTCGTCACCCGTACGGTCCATGAAACCTGTATTAATAAAAATCGTGCGATCTTTCGCTTGCGCGATACAGTTTTTCAAGTTCACAGAGGTACGACGTTCTTCGTCCATGATACCGATTTTCAAAGTCTTCGCAGGCAAACCAAGCGCTTGTTCAGCACGCTCAAATAATTCAACTGCAAATGCAACTTCTTCTGGACCGTGCATTTTTGGCTTAACGATGTACATAGAACCTTTACGAGAGTTCTTGTTTTCGTTTTCGCCTTTAATGTCTGCAAACGTCAATAACGGTGTGATCAATGCATCCATAATACCTTCGTAGATTTCAGCACCATCTACAAGGATCGCAGGGTTTGTCATCAAATGACCCACGTTACGAAGTAACATCAATGAACGACCGTGAAGTGTAGTTTCACCACCGATCAAGTTTTTGTGCGTACGATCTTTATTTAATGTACGAGTAACGGTTTTACCATTTTTCTCGATAGATTCAGAAAGCGTACCTTTCATTAAGCCTAACCAGTTACGGTAGCCTTCAACTTTCTCTTCAGCATCAACTGCTGCAATTGAGTCTTCCAAGTCTTGAATTGTCGTTACCGCAGCTTCAAGAACTAAGTCTTTCACGCCAGCAGCATCTGTTGAACCAATTGGGCTCGTCGCATCAACTTCAATGATTACATGTAAACCATTGTTTAAAAGTACGATTTCAGTTGGTGCAGCTTCGTCACCATTAAAACCAACAAACTGAGCTTCTTTCGCTAAAGTTGCAGTTGAGCCATCTTTTAGGCTTACAACTAACTTTTTGCCTTCTACCGCATATTTAGTTGCATCTGCATGGGAACCATTAGCTAGTGGGAAAGTCTCATTTAAGAAGTTTTTAGCAAATTCGATAACTTTTGCGCCACGAGCTGGGTTATAGCCCTTACCTTTTTCCGCGCCGTCTTCTTCAGAGATCACGTCAAAACCGTAAAGAGCATCGTAGAGTGAACCCCAACGTGCGTTCGCAGCGTTTAAGCAGTAACGTGCATTACGTACAGGCACTACTAATTGCGCACCAGCCAATAATGCGATTTCTTCGTCTACATTTTCTGTGCTGATTTGGAAATCTTCTACTTCTGGTAATAAGTAGCCAATTTCAGTAAGGAAAGCTTTGTAAGCTTCGAGTTCAAATTTGTTGTTGCGGTGCCATTCATCAATTTTCGCTTGAATGTCGTCACGCTTAGCCAATAGTGCTTTGTTCTTTGGGCTAAGATCGACAACGACTTGTTCAAAGTTTTTCCAGTAAGTTTCACTGTCTAAACCTGAACCCGGTAGTGCTTCATTTTCGATGAAATCGTAAAGTTCTTTAGCAATCGCTAACTTGCCTTTTTGAATACGTGCAGTCATTGTCTTTCCTGATATTGCTATTTTTTATAACAAGAGATTCTAGTATACCCATTTATACTTTGCTGAATAGTACTATCACATTCCTAAATAATGATCATTTTCTATGTAATGAAATACCCTCATCATTCAACATAATAAAGATCAGAAATACGACGTCATCATCAGCCTGAATACCTTTTTACAGTGTATAAAGTTTTTGAAATGTCGAAATTAGACTTAAGTGCAGAATTTTGTTCTAAAACTGAACAAATAGACCCAAGCGTCAAACAAACTCACTCGATTAAGCCATGAAATGCTGCCAATGTCGATGCTACAACTTCAACCAATCAGTTTAAATTTAACGCTTTTATCGATGAATTATTAAACAGCCATACTTCTTATTTAATGATGCTTTTATCATGAGACTTTGCTTTAACTTCTATTGTTCGTTCCACAGCTTTTCTTAATTTATACATGTTTTCTAAAACTAAAAATCAAAAAAAAGAACGCCATCAAGACGTTCTTTTTTCATTCCAACAGAAACGCTTAATTTTCTGCCGTAGATTCTGGTGCATTGATTTGACGGTGAGATGTATGTAGATAATCATCAGATTGCATTTCCAATAAGCGCGAACGTGTACGCTCAATTTCAAATGCCAATTTTTCACCTTGATATAATTCAATAATCGTATCTTCTGAAGTAAGCAACAACTTCACACCACGGTCATAAAACTCATCAACTAGATAGATAAAACGACGAGTCCCTTCAGACAAATAATCCGTCATGTGCGGCACATTACTCACCAAGACCGTATTATAAATATTGGCAATTTCAATAAAGTCCGCTGGGCTACGTGGTTTTAGGCAAAGTTCAGAATATTCACACCACAGTACATCTTCCGTATGACCAATGGTTTCCACAATACGCTGATTAATAATAATTGGCTCTTGTGAAACTGTTTGGGTTTGCGTTAATGCGGTAAAACGCTGCGCCATCCACAACTTATGTTCATGTGTTAACGGTGACTTAAATAACTGTGCTTGTTTCAATACACGTAAACGATAATCTACGCCTGAGTCTACGTTTAAAATCACACAGTTCTTTTTCACCATTTCAATGGTTGGAATAAAACGGTCACGATGGATCCCGTTTTTATACAAGCCATCTGGTGCAATGTTAGATGTTGCAACAAGGGTGATGCCACGTGTAAATAATTTTTGGAATAGATCGCTCAAAATCATCGCATCCGTGACATTGGATACAAAGAATTCATCAAAGCAGATCACGACTGCTTCTTTATAAATTTGGTCGGCAACAAGGTCTAGTGGATTACGCTGACCTGAAAGCTTATTTAATTCACGGTGTACGTACTGCATAAAGTGATGGAAATGCATACGTGTTTTGCGTCGAAATGGCACAGAATCATAAAACTGATCCATCAGCCACGTTTTACCACGTCCTACACCGCCCCACATATACACCCCTTTCGGTGCAGTTTGACGACGGAAACGACGAAACGCTTTTTTAGAAGCCTTAAAACGTTGGATTAATTCTTGCCAAACTCGATCCAACTCATGCACCGCTTGCGCCTGTTCCTGATCTGGTAAAAACTGACCAGATGCTAAGGCTTGAGCATAACGCTCAGCCGGTGAAATCGGAGTAAATGCGGTGTTGTGTGGTGACTGAAAATCTGACATATCATTAAATACTTTTTTGGGCTAAATGAATTATAACGAAGAATAAACTCGAAGATATAACACTTTGGCAGTAAAGCGCATTGGCTATTTATTATATTGTCTCGGACTATGCCCAAACCAACGTTTAAACGCATGATTAAACGCCGCAGGTTCTGAATAGCCCAGCAATTCTGCAATCATTTCAATTGAATATTCATTATATTCAATCATACGGAGTGCTTTATCTTTAATAATATCTTCACGAATTTGCTTATAACTGGTATTTAACTGTTGCAGTTGATGACGCAAAGTTCTTTCAGGCAAGTTCAACGCTTGAGCAGTTGCTGCCATACTTGGCATCGCACCACTTTGTAATTCCAAATAATCTTGCACACGTTGAACCAATGATGGCGCATCTTCATCGGCGCTTAAACGTTCTAACTCCGCAATACATTTCGACTCATATAATCGAAAAGTAATAATATCTGCGGAAGGGATCCGAATATCTAAAACATCTTCATCGAACCAAAATGCCGCAAATGGCGCACCAAATCGAACTTGAGAGCCATAATAATCAGTAAACATTTTTAATTTTTCAGGATCTTTGGGTTCAGCAAACGGCAAATCAATTTGAACTTGCGGTGTAGATAGACCCATCATTTTGTACAGATCACGGATGAATTTATACGTTCCAGAAATTTCCGACTGTGCCAATAATGCACCCAGTGGTGCATACACATCTTGGGGTTGATAACATAAGGCCACTTTATGCTGACTGATTTGCAAACTCAAACGCCCAGTTAGATGCGTCAACTGTTGAAATCGAATCCCCTGATTTAAAGCTTGGCGTAAAGTATCACTGGTGACCAATAACATCAGCAACGGACCATAACCCGCCAACGTATAATGCTGACCAATAAATAACCCTTGCTCAGGTTCTACATCTTTACCAATGACTTTCAGTACATCCCACTCCAAACTCGGATGAATCACCGAAGTAGGATCGAGTGCATCGACACGCAGCCCGATAGTTTGCAAACGTTGATCGACATCTACGCCTGCTTTACGCATTCCTTGTACTAAATACATCAGGCTTAGAATAGATCGTTTCATAAATCGTAAAATGACATTAAATTTCTTCTTTTTTACTACAAATTTGCAATTATGAACATTGCCGTTTCGATCAATTTTTCTGTCACCTCAATCATATTGTTCTGGTTATGAACTCAAGTATGCTTAGCTTGTAATCTCGCTTGGAATTAAAAAAATGATGCAGGAAGCGCAAACAAAAACAGTGCAAACCCCAAACGCCAATTCTGAAATACATACACAAATCGCCATCATCGGCGGTGGTTTTGGTGGTATTGCTATGGCGATACGACTTTTACAACAAGGTAATCAAGATTTTCTGATCCTCGAAAAAGCCAATGATTTTGGTGGAACCTGGCGTGAAAACCGCTACCCTGGCGCTGCCTGCGATGTGCAATCACATATGTATTCACTTTCTTTTGCACCCAAAACAGATTGGTCAAAGCGTTACGCCGAAGCGCCGGAAATATTTGACTATATCCAACACGTCACCCGTGAATATAATTTAAAACAATTCTGTCGCTTTAACAGTGAAGTGCTTTCAAGCCAATACAATGAATCAACCTGTGACTGGCATTTAGAACTTAAAGATGGCGTTAAAATTATCGCTCAATACGTGATTTTTGCATCTGGCCCGCTACATGTCCCGCAAATTCCACACATTCCGGGCATTGAAAAATTTAAGGGTAAAGTGTTTCATTCTTCTCAATGGGATCATCAATATCCATTAGCAGGCAAAAAAGTCGCATCGATTGGTACAGGCGGCAGTGCCATCCAATACATTCCAGAAATCGCACCACAAACACAGCAACTGTATGTTTTTCAGCGTACCGCGGCTTGGGTCATTCCACGAGATGAACGTAGTTATCATGGTTTAGAAAAATCATTATTTAAAAAATATGATTGGTTTCGAAAAATTCACCGCGCTCGCCTGTATTGGACCAACGAATCACGTGTCGTACCAATTGTTAAACCAACCACCATGAAATATGCGCAAAAACTGGCAGAACTGTATATTAAATACCAAGTCAAAGATGCTGAACTTGCCAAGAAACTAACGCCAAACTACATCATGGGTTGTAAACGCATTTTAATTTCTAATAAATACTTTCCAACCTTTAATAGACCTAATGTGGAATTGGTCAGTGATGCAATACAAGAAATCACTGAAAATGCCATTATTACCAAAGATGGAAAATCCCGTGAAATTGACTGCTTAATCTATGGGACTGGCTTTATTACTGACCCACGTATTTATCTCAAGTCCTTTGAATGTATTGGTGAAAATGCTCAAGAACTCAAACAAGTTTGGCAAGCTGGCGCAGAAAGTTTTTATGGCATTTGCACCAAAGGCTTTCCAAATCTGTTCCAATTATTAGGCCCCAATACCGTACTTGCGCATAATTCAGTGGTATTTATGATTGAGGCACAAGTCGATTACATCTTACAAATGATGCAATTGGTTTCAAAATCTAATGTTCAAGCCATCGCTGTCAAAGATCAGGTGCAAGATCAATTTAACACTCATGTACAAGACATGCTTGATTGCACGGTATGGCAATCAGGCTGCGTGAGCTGGTATCAACAAAATGGCGGTAAAAATTTTGCACTGTGGCCAACTTATACATGGAAATATTGGCTCGCTACTCGAAAAATAAATCCAGCTGATTTTCGACTCCTAAGTAAAACAAAATCTAGTCATGCAGCTTAAGCAATAACAGGTCATAATAGGCAGGTATTCATTATCTGCCTATTTTTTATGCAATCTTTCTGGCTGATTTTCCAGCTCTTGGCCTGTTTAGGGCTTGGTTTTATTCTTGCACGTCGCCTACCCACTTGGCTTGAAAAAATCGCCTTTAAACTCCTGCCGTACTTTACTTATATTTTGTTATTTGCGATTGCGATCGAATTTTCTGAAACATTACACACTATTCCAGCACCTCTGCAAATCCTCTCTTCATCAGTACTTATTGCACTATTGACCTCAATGGGTGCTTTTATTTGCTGCTATATTTTGTTTAAGCTTTTAGGCTATAAACCCAGTCATGGCAAAGTGTCCATGCAGTTAGTGACAAGCTCACTCATCAATATTAGCTATGCTTTTATTGCATTAGGTTTAGGTTATGCTTTTGCCGAAATTGCAGCACATTTTAGTCTTCAGCCACATATGAGTACTTGGGATCTACTTTTAGTCTTCATGTTTCTGATTGGGCTTGATCTCGCCTACTCACCGCTCGATCGTTCTTGGTTAAATTGGAAAATTCTACTTGTTCCACTCGGCTGTATCGTCGGTTCACTTTTGGGCGCTTTTGCTGCTGCCTATCTATTGCCACAAATCAGTTTGAAAGATTTGATTATGTTGTCACAAGGCTACGGTTTCTATTCGATGACAGGCATCGTCGTGACTGAATTAAAGAATGCGCATCTCGGCAGTATCGCGCTGATGAATGATTTATTCAGAGAAATTTTTGCGATTGTATTTATGTATATTATTGGCTGGCGCTACCCACGCTCTGCAATTTCATCTGCGGGTGCAACAGCTATGGATGTCACCCTACCCATGGTCAAACAAGCCTGTGGGAATGATTTTATTCCACATGCCATGGTCAGCGGCTTTATCCTTTCTGTACTTGCACCTATATTGGTAAGTATATTGGCGGCTATCTAACCCCCTCACCTAAATCCTCTCCCAAAGGGAGAGGACTTTCTCTCTCCCTTTGGGAGAGAGTTAGAGAGAGGGTAAATATTAAAGTGTCGCCAAAATATCTTTTAAAGTCTGACGCATATTCTCCGATTTAGTAATTGGACGGCCAATCACCAAATGTGTAGAACCATCAAGCATGGCTTGTTTAGGTGTCACAATTCGTTTTTGATCATCAGCAGCAGAACCCGCAGGACGGATACCCGGTGTCACTAAAGCAAACTCTGCACCCAAAGTTTCACGTAACATTTTCGCTTCTTGCGCCGAACACACTACACCATCTAAACCACTTTCTTTCGTTAAAGTCGCAAGACGTTTCACATGTTCAAAGGGTTCAACATCTAAACCTAAATCAGCAAGATCTTCACGACCCATCGAGGTCAAAACAGTAACAGCAATCAGCTGAGTATTGTAATTGCCTGCTTTTAGGCGCTCTACACAGGTTTCCATCATTTTACGACCACCTGATGCATGAACGTTGACCATCCACACACCCATATCCGCAGCTGCACAAACTGCTTGCGCTGTGGTGTTTGGAATATCATGGAATTTTAGATCTAGAAATACTTCAAAACCTTTATCATGCAATGCCTTAACGACACTTGGACCCTCATGGGTAAATAACTCTTTACCAACCTTAACTCGACATAATGCAGGATCTAACTGCTCTGCAATTGTAAGTGCGTCATATTGGCTTTTAGCATCTAGTGCAACGATGATACTCAAGAGACTTACCCTTCATTTTGACAAAATTAGTGCATTATAGATGGATTCAACTTGATCAGAAAGTCATAAAACTCATGTTATTTGAAATGATTAATTTGAATTGAGTTATCTCATTATTTTATTTGAGATAAGCGTTTTATTTTTTCAGCCCATAAAAAAACACCCCGATGATCCACCGGAGTGTTAAATATAAAATTTAAATCTACTCATAAAAGTAGTTAATTTACTTCTAAAACCCAATTATAACGGGTTAGAAGGACGCTCATTCGCATCAATATCTAAAACTGTCTTTTCATGACGCGTATGTGCAGCCGCTTCAGCAGCAGCCAGTTGAGCAGTTTGAATTTGCTCTTTGCGTAGGCGGTCAATATCTTTACGTAGACGTTTAATTTCCCAGTTATTTTGAAATACTCGAAATACTTGCACTGCCAATAAAAGACCTAACACCAAACCTAAAGACAAGGTTAATAGCAATAAAAGCCCTAAACGCATTGCAGGCACTTGTGTAAATAACAAATCGACTGAAAGTTCAGTTCCGTTTTGCAGAACCAAAGCCAATGAGTATCCAAATAGAACCAGTAAAATTACGACCAATACGTAACGCATAAACACCCCTAACAATGTTTTGAATTAGTTTGCAGATTCGTTTACCGCATCACGTAAAGCTTTACCAGGTTTAAAGTGCGGTACAGCTTTTGCTGCAACTTCTACTGATTTACCTGTTTTTGGGTTACGACCCACACGTGGTTCACGGTGATGTAATGCAAAACTACCAAAACCACGGATTTCAATTCGGTTGTCTGTAGATAACGCTTCGATCATTTGATCGATCATTATCTTAACGGCCTCTTCCACTAAGGGTTCAGCTAAGTGTGGGTTTTTAAGAGAAATACGCTCTATTAAGTCAGACTTATTAAGTGCTTCAGTAGTCATCTGCGACCTCTTTAATTATCAAGCTACCTAGGATCAGTTTCCTGATAATAACCTGTTTAAATACAAAACGGTAGCGTAATAATCACTTACTACGCTACCGTTACAGTAATTGTGTAAAAAATATTAATTAATTTACATTAATAATACAATTCAAACACTTACTTAGTGGTTCATTTGAGCTTTGATCAAATCACCAATAGTCTTAGGACCATTGTCTGAAGATGCTGTAGCTGTCTTGTTCAAGTTAGCTACCGCTTCTTTTTCTTCAGCTTCGTCTTTCGCTTTGATAGACAAGTTGATAGAACGTGATTTACGGTCTACGTTGATGATTTTAGCTTCAACTTCTTGACCAACTTCAAGGAACTTAGTTGCATCTTCAACGCGGTCGCGGTTGATTTCAGATGCTTTAAGAGTCGCTTCAACTTCGTCAGCTAACTTAACAGTAGCGCCTTTAGCGTCAACTGCAGTTACAGTACCTTTAACAAGCGCACCGCGTTCGTTAGCAGCTAAGAAATCGTTGAACGGATCGCTGTTCATTTGTTTGATGCCAAGGCTGATACGGTTGCCTTCAGCGTCTACTGAAAGGATAACCGCTTCAACTGTGTCACCTTTCTTGTAACGACGGATAGCTTCTTCGCCTTGTTCGTTCCAAGAAATGTCAGACAAGTGAACTAGACCATCGATACCGCCTGGTAAACCGATGAAGATACCGAAGTCAGTGATTGACTTGATCGTACCTGAAACTTTTTCACCTTTGTCGTGTTCTTTAGCAAACTCTTCCCATGGGTTAGCACGAGTTTGTTTGATACCAAGAGAAATACGACGACGCTCTTCATCAACTTCAAGAACCATAACGTCAACTTCGTCACCGATCTGAACAACTTTAGATGGGTGGATGTTTTTGTTAGTGTGGTCCATTTCTGAAACGTGTACTAAGCCTTCAACGCCTTCAGCGATTTCAGCGAAGCAACCGTAGTCAGTTAAGTTAGTTACACGAGCTTTAACGATAGAACCTTTAGGATAACGGTTCATGATCGCTAACCATGGATCTTCGCCTAATTGTTTAAGGCCTAAAGATACGCGGTTACGTTCGCGGTCGAATTTAAGTACTTTAACAGTAACTTCTTGACCAACTTCAACAACTTCTGAAGGGTGCTTGATACGTTTCCAAGCCATGTCAGTGATGTGAAGAAGACCATCAATACCGCCAAGGTCAACGAACGCGCCGTAGTCAGTAAGATTTTTAATAGTACCAGTAACTGTTTGACCTTCTTCAAGCTGAGCAAGAAGAGCTTCACGGTCAGCTGAAGATTCAGCTTCCATAACAGCACGACGAGATACAACAACGTTGTTACGTTTAGCATCAAGTTTGATTACTTTAAATTCTAACTCTTTACCTTCTAAGTGAGTAGTATCACGAATAGGACGAGTATCAACTAAAGAACCTGGAAGGAACGCACGAACTGGACCGATGTCAACAGTGAAACCGCCTTTAACCTTACCAGAGATAACACCAGTAACGATTTCGCCGTCTTCAAAGATTTTTTCAAGTTTAGTCCAAGTTTCAGCACGTTTAGCTTTTTCACGTGATAAAACTGTTTGACCCATACCGTTGTCAAGAGCTTCAACAACTACGTCAACAGTGTCGCCAACTTGAACTTCAAGTTCACGTTGTTCATTTAAGAATTCAGCGCGGTCAACAATACCTTCTGATTTAAGGCCAGTGTCAACTGTTACCCAGTCAGAGTCGATATTTACTACAACGCCTTGGATGACAGCACCCTTTTCAACGTTGAGGTTTAATTCGCTTTCTTCAAAGAGGGCTGCAAAAGATTCGGTCATGATATACCTAGTAAAGTCAGCGGTCTTGGATCAGACAAGGCCGGTTTAATTAAGCGTCTACATAGTCCGTATAAGACTGATCAAGCTATGCTTCTGCTGAAAATTCTTTAGTTTGCTAATTGCTGATCGATGTAATTCGTCATCAGCGTGAATACTTCATCAATACTCAAAGTTGAACTATCAATGAAATAAGCATCTGGCGCAGGCTTGAGTGGAGCGACTGTGCGTTCCATATCTCGCTTATCACGCGCTTCGATATTAGCTAAAATGTCGTTTATTTTAACATCCACGCCCATAGCCTGCAACTGATTTACACGGCGCTCTGCACGGGACTGAGCAGAAGCCGTTAAATAAATCTTGGCTTGAGCATTGGGAAAAATCGTAGTTGCCATGTCACGGCCATCTGCAACCAAACCAGGTGCTTGAGCAAAGGCATGCTGACGTTCTAAAAGCGCAGTTCTAAGTGCAGGAATTGCAGCAACTTTTGAGGCAAACTCTCCGACTCTCTCAGTACGGATAACTTTTGAGACATCTTCACCATCTAAAAGCACCGAAACACCTGCTTCATTTGTCACAAATTGTATGTCTAAATTTGTTGCAATTTTTACGCATTCATCAAGCTTTGAGTCTAATGCATCAATTAAGTCTTGCTTATGCAATGACAATCCCAACAGACGATATAACGCACCTGAGTCGAGTAAGTGGAACTGATAATGTGCCGCAATTTTTGCTGCCAATGTTCCTTTACCTGAGCCACTTGGGCCATCAATTGTAATGATTTGAACTGTCATTGCTCTTCCACTTTTGTTTATACGGTTTTTGCAAGTTTTGAAAAACCAATTTTAATCGCTGACTTCAGTTGCGCAAGGATTAATTGACTAACGAATGGCGCACGCGCCTGTAATTCAATCGTATAAGTGACTAAAGTACGCGCAGCATCAATCGCTTCGAATTGAATCACACCCAAATGATGTTTCACCAGTGGGTTTTTAATAATCTTATATTCAATGCGTTGGTTTGGCTCAAACAAGGTAATTTGCTCTTGTAACGGCTTCACTGGCCCAAAGCCCATACGACGTACAGAACCCACACCATCAGGACGTTCAGGATCTGCAGAATCTTTGACGCGCACCACTTGAATCGGTGCAAAAGCCACGTTATAGGTCGAATGTTTTGAAAGTAAGTCAAAAACTTGCTTGACCGGTGCATTAAATTCTTTTTTTACTTGAATGGATTTCATGGTGTACCCTATATTATTTGACAATATTAATTGTCAGTAGAGTTTACTTGATTTTTTAAATTAAGTTCAGTCAAAGTGGCTTTTTCCTGTAACTTCATCAGTCGTTTTTGTTCACGACGCATTTTAAAAAAATCACTTAATTGTTGGGAGCATTGCTCTTGTAGGCAACCATGCTCAAACTCAAAGATATGATTATAGTAGCCTGAATTTAATAATTGACGCGAACTGACCAAAGAACCTGCTTTAGGCTCAGTCGTCGCAAATACCACTCGTTTTATTCTTGAATGTACCAAAGCACCCACACACATTGTGCATGGCTCTAAAGTTACATATAAAGTTGCGTCGTCAGGTAATCGGTAATTATCGATATTCAAACAAGCTTGTCGCAAAGCTTGTACTTCCGCATGTGCGGTGGGATCTTTCAGAGAAATCGGCGCATTAAACCCTGCACCTATGACTTGATTTTGACTCACAATGACTGCGCCTACAGGAATTTCTTGCAATTCGGCAGCTTGTGCAGCCTGCTCGAAAGCAAGCTGCATCCAATGTTCATCACTATATAGATTTTGTTCAGACATCAATTAATTAAATTACACCATACTGTCTTAACAGTACATTCCAACTGTCAATATTGGTTACAGGAGGCTCATCAGCCAGAATTCCTTTGAGGGAAAGATCTGTACCTTTTTTCCATTCTGGAGAGAGGTCTTTATCGACTAGACGGGCGCGCACACCTTCAACAAAGTCCGCGTGACGAATTTTCCAATCCGAAATTTGGGTTTCTAGTTCAAACACTTCATTCCAAGAATGCACTTGCTTGCCCCACTGCCACAACAACCATGTTAATGCTGCGGTTGCAGGTGAACCTTTTTGTAGATTTTCACTGGCTTGGCGTAGCCAATCACTGCGCGCATCGCTTAAACCAATAATTGATTCATAGTCATGTTCAAAATTATGCCCACGGCACACACTTTGAATCACATCCAATGAATTTTGTAATGGCCCCGGCCCCACAGGACGATGCATACTATTTAAAGTGTCATCAATGGCACGAAAATCGCCTGCTGGATAATGATCCCAATCAATATTGATGACAGTTTCAAGTACGTTATCACGCTGTGCATCACAAATATGCGTTGCCCAACCGATACCATAAGCACCTGCTGCGGTCATAATTGAGCCCGTTAACCCAGTAAACAACCCAATGGCACCACGGTCAGCAAGGAAACGCGTCGCACCCACATCTGGATACAAACCGATATTAATTTCAGGCATTGCTAAACGTGAATAAGGTGTCACCAAACGGAAAGGTGCGGCCATAAATAGACCTAGACCACCACCCATCACATAACCTTCGCCCCAAACCAAAATCGGCTTTGCATAATTATGCAGCAGCAAATCTAGGGCATACTCTTGTTCAAAAAATTTATTCGCCGTTTCAACTTCATCATTGACCACCAATTGTCGCAATTTGCGTACATCACCACCTGCACAAAATGCTTTCGGCGTAGTGGAATCTAACCAAATCGCTTTTACAGCATCATCGTGTTGAAAGTCCTGAAACACTTCAAGCAACGCTGTGCAGATTGATTCATCTAATGCATGAAGCGATTTTGGGCGATTCAAGCGAACAATGCGCCAGCCCTTTTTCGCTTCTTCAACAATCAGATCCGGGTGATAATTTTTTGAAACGGGAGAATAAGTCATGCGTCCAGCTGCCAGTCTATTGGCTCAATGCCATTTTGTTTAAGATAATTATTACTTTTTGAAAACACCTTACAACCAAAAAATCCACCGCGGTTTGCAGCCAAAGGAGATGGATGCGCGGCTTTTAGCACCAAGTGCTTATTTTGGTCAATGCGTTGTCCCTTACGCTGTGCATATGCCCCCCATAAAATAAAGACAATATGCTCACGTTGTTCATTTAAAACATCAATCACATGGTCTGTAAAATCTTCCCAGCCACGTTTTTGATGTGAAGTTGGTTGCCCAGCCTCAACAGTCAGTACCGCATTTAAAAGCAAAACACCTTGTTCTGCCCAGCGTGTTAAGTCCCCATGTTTTGACACAGGTACCCCAAGGTCGGTATTTAACTCATGGAAAATATTACGTAAAGAAGGTGGTAATGCAACCCCCTTTTGTACCGAAAAACTCAAGCCATGTGCCTGATTTGGCCCATGATACGGGTCTTGGCCTAAAATCACCACTTTTACATTTGCCATAGGCGTCGTGTTTAAGGCATTAAAAATCAGCGGATTCGGTGGATAAATCACTTTATCCTGTTTGATTTGTTGTAGCAGAAAGTCTTTTAACTCATCCATGCGGGGGCTAAGCAAAAACTCACTTAGGGCATATTTCCAGCTAGGCTCAAGCTGCACTTTAGCGAGTTTTGCTTGTTGCTCTTCTGTTAAAGACATCACTGTTAACCAATCCTAATAAAACCAAATATTTACTTAAATTTTAACTTGTAAATCAACTGCAGGGTTTAAAAATTTTTGACCCTGTTTTAATTTTTCATACATCTGGGTATCGTTCCATTCCGACTGAACCTGTTCGGAGAAGATAATTTGATCTAACTGCAACAACCCCATTTGTGCGTTGTTGATATCTTCTAAGAAGCTTTGCGCATAGCCTGTGTCTGTCTCATGCACAATCACAGAATACACCTCAACATCACCCTCACCATTTTGAGTTTCTGTTGATTTTAGAACTTGTTGTGCTAAATAAAAGAAGATTCGTGAAAACTGTTCTGCTGAGGGCGATA
Organism: Acinetobacter sp. YH12129; assembly: GCF_013418685.1. Lineage (NCBI taxonomy): Bacteria > Pseudomonadati > Pseudomonadota > Gammaproteobacteria > Moraxellales > Moraxellaceae > Acinetobacter > Acinetobacter sp. YH12129. The sequence continues at coordinate 63,172 of NZ_VPBP01000013.1, read as the reverse complement.
CGGGTAGTTCAACCCAACGTGCACTGAACTGTTTGCAGGCACGAATGTACTCAGTATCATCGTGTTGCCAAAAACAAATCGCGTGATCAAAACTGTCAAATAAGTCTTTAATAACCCCTTTGAGCAAACCGAAATCGTAAACCATTTGTCCATGGTCAAGTTTCGACGCTTTGAGTAATAGTTCGACTTTATAACTGTGTCCATGAATGGAACGTTTGCAGCGGTCTGACGTGCAATTACGCACGATATGCGCGTTTTCAAACTTAAATAACTTACGAATTAACATATGTCGTAATGCAATCAAATAATCTATGGGTTCTCAGAGATTATAATGCAAAAGTCTAACAAGAGGCATTAATTTTGCTGTTCAGCACAATTGGGAAAAGGCATCATGAAAATTTAGCGATATTTAAGACCTAAAATGGTGCCATACTGCGAAAAGCCACATATACATCTTTATCTTTTCGCACTAACTCACTGGTAAATTGACGCTTTCTTTCATTTAAAATAATTTCAATTTGCGCTTTAAAATAGTTCGACTGCACACCCAATTGTGAGTTTAAAACTTCTCGATTTTCTGTGCTCACCTGTGCAAATGGCTCCATTGCCCATAAATCATTGATATTTTCAAAATGTTCAAATTTGGCAGCTTTTTGTTGCAAAGCTTGTTCGACTGCATTGACATCTAAACGATCATCCATGGTTGCCAACAAAAATGCAGGAGCGGTATTAATGTTTACCGTTGTTTCATGCGAGGGCAAGCTACTCACATAGGGTGCAATCAGTTTATATTGAGCACCTTCAAAACCACGGACTGATTTCAACTCTTCCACACTATGAAATTTTGCATTTGGCGGTAGTGCCGCATTATTTAAACCACGATAGTACGCCAGTTCAGCTCCCATCGGGCCAGAGGTCTCATCATCTTCATCTTGCCAATCGATCACAGCTTGACTTAATTCTGCGGGTAAACCAACACGCTGCAATATTTTTTCAAACCATAACTTTGCTTTGTCATTTACCACACCCTCCTCTGAAACCAAACTATTGAGGTTAAATTTGCCAGATTCATCTTGGAGCACACCTGCAACAGTTCCACCTTCCACAGGAAAGGCTGGCATAGGCTGAGCCCAATTTTCTTGTAAATGATCCACCTGCCCTGCATTTTCAGCATCATTTACCAGAAGTTCGGCAAAAAATGCTTCGGCACTTTTCGCATATAACATCGATTGATTTTGGCGCATCACGTAGGCGGTATTTTCAGAAGTATTGGCTTGTTGTTTTGCGATGCCTGCTGCAACAATGGTTGCCAAAGCCACCATCATCAGGATGGTTAATAAAGCAATGCCGCGTTGCTGTTTCATAAGCAACTCCGAACTTCAAATGACCCCACAACCTGACCGTTAACCATTCTTATTTTTATCCAATAAAAAATCAGTATTTAACAAACTGAATAGCCATTCATAGTCTGTCCCATCGACTGTGAGTTGCATCCTGATACCGCGTGGTAACAGTTGTATGGTTTTTTCATTATTCATATCTGCAGCTGAATCTGGCCAACTGTCCAACTCATTTGGATTGAGTACCGTGATTTTATATTGTTCAATATTATCCAGTAAAACACTCGAATCTGGCTGATCATGCCCCGTTTGGTTGAGATTTTTAAATTTTAGCCGATACAATTTTTTTTCATCAGCTTTGTATTGATATTCCACTCGCTCGTCAGGTGCAATGCCCTGATTTAATGGATCAGTGACACCTGTCTTACTGAAATTAAATCGGCCATTTTGCAATACTAACGCTGGTTGAATATCTCCATTAATATTGGCAGTTAAGGGCACAGCTTGTACTGTGTCTCTGAGAATTTGCTGATGGGCATCTTGCAACTGACTCAGCCTTGCCTCATGGGTTGCGTTTCGTTCCTTCACTTTCGAGACATAATCAAAAACCTTCCAACCCAAAGCAGACAGCACTGCGAAAATAGCAATCGCAACCAAAAGCTCAACTAAGGTAAATCCTGCTTGATTCTTCATTCCTTGCTGTACAAGCACAGGCATATCTTGAGATGTACGTTTTTTTCTAGTTATTATTTTCATCCAACGGAGCCTTATAGTTAAAGAACACCAAACTGCTAATCCCTGCTTCAACATCGCCTGTTTCAGCATTCATCAAACTCACTTGGATATCAATCCGTTGTACATTTGGACTAATGGTGGCTTGGGCTTTTTTGTCAATTTGCCATTGTTCGCCTTGTTCAGTGACTTGTTTAGATGCAGTACCCGTCATCCATTCACGATTGATTTCCATCTTAGCGATTTCATTCAACGCGACAAATTGTGCTTTATTTCTTAAAATTGCGTGTGCTGTCGACTGTGTATATTGCATCGCAACATTAGACAAAGCCATTGCCGCAGTCGCAAAAATCGCCAATGCCACCATGACTTCAAGTAGTGTAAACCCTTTAGCCCGCATTAACTTTCCCTAAATGATCGATTTCGATTTCATTACCAATGGGACGTTCTTCAAAATAAAACTGTATACGCACAGGCTTTACCTCACCATTGCCCAACCAAATCAACTTGGGTGCATTGGTATTTAACAAATCATCATTATTGGCATTTGCATACTGCTGATCTAAAGGCTGAATCGTAAAAGAGACATTTTCAGGTAATACTCGGGTTTCAAAATCTTTATAGTTTTGCCATTTATTATTCTGATTTAAAATACTATTTTCTACACGTTTTTGTTCTGGTAAATATTCTTGTACCGCATAGCTTTGCGTGTTGACATCCGTTCCAGCGTTTTGCTGTAAGGCCAATATCAAAGCTTGATCATTTGCATCGCGTAAAATTCGTTTCAGATCCATTACAAACACTTCACGTGCCTGCATGGCTTTGCGTTGATCTGTCCCACCGATATTTAAAAGCACCAATGAGGCCATGATGCCCATAATCACAATCACCACCATCAATTCTACGAGGGTGAATCCACGAACCGATGATGGTGATGCACTTTTCATAAGCAGCCTTTAAGCGAATTGAGCAACCGCATGCACTTGTTTTGGTAAGGCCAAGGCTTGATCAATATAAGCAACCCGCAAGGTGTCTCTTGAACCCAAATAACGCTGATAAAAACTAGAGTTCAAAATTGCTGCGGCGCCATGTGTAAGTGACCAAATCGAAGCAAGATAATCACGTACTGGCATGCTACTTTGAATCGACTCCAAATAACGCTCAGTCATACGAATGATCAATCGTAGGCGTTGTTTGCGCACTTGATATAGTTCACTAAACAAGTGCTGAATACCCACACCCGTTGTCGATAAACGCTCTTCAATTTGGTGAAACAACACTGTACGTTCTGGGTGATGTAAGTGATGCAACATAAAGAAAGCAAGGTGTTCAGGAAAAGCTTTATCGGTGTCTTTAATCATTTCCAATAACATGCGTTCATTACGAATAATGAGCAACATATATAGTTCATCTTTACTTTGAAAATGTTTATATAACGTCCCTTTTGCCAAGTCGAGTTCTGCCGCTAGCGCATCTAGTGTCATCCCTGCTTCGCCATTTTCCAATAGCAGCTGCTCTGCCACTTGGAAAATTAATGCCTCTCTTGCTCTAAACTGAGCTTGACGATCCATCTTCACCCTATACTCTCTTACTCTTATATCAATTCAAATTATTTACTTAAGATTGAGGAGATTTTCAAAGTTTTGCATTGTAATGAAAGCCATCTCTTCAATTGACTTATCATATACATCACTTAAGGCTTTGGCTACATAAGGAACGTATTTTGGTTCATTAGACTTTCCTCTATAGGGCATCGGTGCAAGATATGGACTATCTGTTTCAATGAGCACTCGATCCAGTGGCACTTGCTTGGCCACATCACGCAAATCTTGTGCATTTTTAAAAGAAACAATGCCTGAAAATGACACGTAATAACCGCAATCTAAGACCGCTTTTGCCGTTTCCCAATCTTCAGTAAAACAATGCAAAATACCGTGAGTGGATTTCTCTGCACGGATAATATCCACCGTATCATGCTTTGCAGAACGGGTATGAACAACCACTGGTTTTTTTACAGCTTGTGATGCGTGAATATGGCGGGCAAAGCATTCTTTTTGCTCTGCAATAAAGTCTGTACTATGAAAATAGTCCAGCCCTGTTTCACCAATCGCCCAAACCTTTTCAGGTTGTGCTAATTCAATGAGATATTCTTCTGTTGCCCGAGCCATCGTTGCAGGATCTTCACATGGGTGAACCCCAACGGAATAACCCACATCAGCATGACGTGATGCAATTTTTGAAAGTTCGATATGGTCATCTAGATCAACCGAGATACTCATAAATTTTGAGACCCCGGCTTGACGAGCCTGATCCAATGCAAGATCTAAATTACCCTCATAAGGGCTTAAGTCAAGCATGGTTAAATGGCAATGGGTATCTACAAACACAATATGTACCTACAAGTCTTCACTGTTGTAACTACATAGTGTAACTTCTACGCCCCTCAGATTTAAGCCCTGCAAGTAAACGTTCTGCTTCTGTTTTGAAATAAACGCCTTTTTCGCCGCTTAATTGAATTCCAAAGCCTTGTGGTTTAATGCCATTTTGCTTTTGCGAAATCCAAATCACTTTCCCTGTCAAAGGAATTTTTATACTTTGTTCAGGCAAAGTCGCCAATAAGAAAACCTCATCACCCATTTTCACAGCTTGCTTTGATGGTACAAATAAACCGCCACCAACGACATAAGGCATGTAGCTCGCAAAAAGTGTTTCCACATCTGGAATATTAGCGTGAACGATCCCGCCCATACGTGGTTGCATGATGTTTCCCCTTAATTAAACATTCATCAGTTTGATGCAAAGCTCATCTACGACCAGATTCCCCTGTACGTTCTGCTCAATGAACTGCTTAGACTGCTGTAATTCTGTATAAATCCCAAAGAGTGTTTCGAGCGAATATTGCTCTGCCAACACCCCAAAATCCAAATCTATATTTTTTATGGATTGATTTAGCTTGACACAAATTATATCGGACAACAAGTATTCAAACATTTGACTAAAATCACTAAAACTCAGAGCTTTATTCCACTTGGTCGCAATTGCCATCGGCATATTTTTTTGTGTCACAAGTTTTTGCCAATCTTGTAGAAACTCTTGGCGCATATTTAGCCATTCACTACTTGCCAATGAAATCGCTTGTAATGGCATTTGACTAGCTAAGTTCATGAGAACTTTGCGCTGGGTTTCACCACTATCGGGCAAATGCTGCTGTAAATATTGCTGTGATTGTTCCGGTTCAATACGATCCAATGCATAGTGCTGCATTCGACTGCGAATGGTTGCCGGCAATTTCAAATAATGCTCTGCCAATAACATAATCACAATCCGCTCGCCCGGCTCTTCCAATGTTTTCAGCAATGCATTTGATGATGCAATGTTTAATGCTTCAGCAGGCTCAATCAACACAACTCGCCAACCGTCTACGGTTTGCTGTACAAAAGGCAATAAATCACGAATTTTCTCGATTTTAATTTTGGCGTTTTGCTTTTTATTGTCTTCATCTGTACTGATATGGACAAAATTTGGATGTGTATCTGACTTTAACCACTGGCAACTCCCACACTCACCACATGGCTCAGTTCGCTCATCACGTTTTTGACACAGCACCCAAGCAAGAAATTGTTTTGCAAATGCCTCTTTACCACAGCCTTTTTTGCCATACAAAAGCACGCCATGTCCCAGTTGTGGAAAACGGCTGGTTAATGTATTCCATGTATTTTGCTGCCAAGGGTACACTTGCGCCACAATGTCATTTTGCATAAATCGTTTAACCTTATTCGAAGTTTGAAACATCCATTTGGTTCAAACGATCAAGGTCAGCTTGAGTGTCTACGCCCGGTGGTAGGTTCGCTTCTGCCACAGCAATGGCAATACGGTGACCATTTTCCAAAACGCGTAATTGTTCAAGGCTTTCTAATTTTTCTAGCACCCCCATATCCCAAGTGACATATTCTTGAAGCAGTTTTACGCGGTATGCATAAAGACCTAAATGACGATAAGCCTGATCATGCAAGGTTTGTTCAGCTAGCTTTGCACCATCACGGTCATACGGAATAGTCGCACGACTGAAATACAGCGCTTGATTGTGCTTTGACATCACCACTTTGACGATACTGTCACGTTGAAACTCATCTAGACTATGAATCGGCTCGCAGAGTGTCGACATTGAACATGTCGGCTGATCAACGAGTAATTGTGCAACTTGCTTTACCAATTGAGCGGGAAGCAAAGGTTCATCACCCTGCACATTGACAATAATGTCATCACTTGCCCAACCTTTGATACGCGCAACTTCACTTAAACGATCTGTCCCAGATGGATGCTCTGTAGAGGTCAATACCACATCAACCCCTTCCGCACGACACACTGCGGCAATACGTTCATCATCTGTAGCAACACAAAGATCATCGAATCCTGCAACTTTTTTGGCTTGATCGACTACACGTAAAATCATCGGACGGCCGTGAATTTCAAGCAATGGCTTACCTGGTAAACGTGAACTTGAAAAACGTGCAGGAATAACAATATGTTTCATAAATTAAATGCCTTCGGGAAGTTTCAGACCCAGTTGTTTCAACTGTGCATGCAAAGTTTCATAACACGCAGGTGATAACACTGCATCAACAGGAACAACCCATATTTCTCTTTTAAAATCTGGATTATTTTTGAGGATCGCTAAAATTTTAACTGCATCTTTTTCAGTGGTAATGATGGGATTGGCATCTTCAAACTGCAAATCACTCAGTTCATATTCATAATGATCTGGGAATTCATGACATTGAAATTGATGAATCCCCATATTTTCTAAGGTTTTATAAAAGCGTTGCGGAAAGCCGATACCCACCACAGCATAAAAATCTTTATTTGCATCAAATGTCGTCACAAGATCTTTATTGAGCAAATAAGGCTGCGCCGCTTCTAAGTGCATATTCAGTGGAGAACTTGGATCTGCTGAATGTTCAATGACCGTCCCACTGGCAAGGCGCTTTTTCGGTTCACGCAAATAACCTTCAGGTAATAATTTTTCATTGCCTAAACCACGGTTATTATCCAGTACGATCCACTCCAACTGGCGTTGAAGCGCCCAATGCTGTAAACCATCATCGCAGATAATCAAATCCAATTCATGCTTAGACAGCAGCAATTCAATACTCTGCTGGCGGTTTGGACCGACTGCCATCGGCACGCCAGTAGATTGAACGATTAAGCTCGGTTCATCACCCACGATTTCAGCCGTCGAGTCTAAATCCACATAGGCCGGAAATGGTCCTTGACCACCATAGCCACGACTGATCACACCAACACGCAGCTTTAAGCTATTCAAATAACTGACCAAATGAATGAGCAATGGGGTTTTACCACTTCCACCCACTGTGATGTTTCCAATGACCATGACTGGAATAGGCGCTTTATAGCTTTGCTTAATACCCGATTGATAGAGTTTTTTATTGAGTAAAAAGCCGCCACGATAAAGCCATGACAAAGGTCTAAACACAACGAGCCACTTTGCCTGTTCATTCCAAGCATCCTGAATCAATTGTGCAAAAAACATGACTTAATTTTCCTCAAAATTACGCTGATGAAGTTGGTAATATGCACCACGTTGTGCCATCAATTCCGTATGCGAACCTTGTTCAATAATACGCCCTTTATCCATCACTACAATACAGTCTGCATTTTCAATGGTCGATAAACGATGTGCAATCACGATCGTGGTACGATCTTGCATCGCAGCGTCAAATGCTTGCTGAATATAAAATTCAGATTCATTATCCAGCGCACTAGTCGCTTCATCTAAAATTAAAATCGGTGCATTTTTCAAAATGGCACGCGCAATCGCAATCCGTTGACGTTGACCACCGGACAGATTTAAACCTTGCGCACCCAATGGCGTGTCATAACCTTGCGGTAAATCCATTATAAAATCATGCGCAAATGCAGCTTTGGCAGCAGCAATAACTTGCTCATCTGTTGCATGCTCGAGCTGTCCATAAGCAATATTTTCACGCACTGTTCGGTTAAACAAAACCACTTGCTGATTGACCATCGAAATCTGAGTACGCAAGCTATTAAGTTCTATGTCGTGAATATCATGCTGATCAAGCAACAATTGGCCTGAGGATACCTCTTGGTAACGCACCAACAGATTGACCAGTGAGGTTTTACCTGCACCCGAACGTCCAACCAATGCAACGGTTTGTCCTGCATTCACTTTTAAATTGAAGTCATGAATCGCATGGTGACCATCGGCATAGATCAAATTAACATTTTTAAATTCGACATCACCTTTCAAAGCAGGCTTAAGCGTGCCGTTATTTACTTCTTCAGGCATATCAAGCAATTCAAAAACTGAATAAGCTGCTGCCATGCCTCGTTGTAGTTTTTCATTGACATCCGTTAAGGTTTTAATCGGCTTACTCAACATACCTGCGGCAGTGATATACGCTACAAACTCACCTGCTGATGTATCTTGTAAAATCTCTGGGCGTAGCGCGATATACATCACGATACTGAGTGCAATCGACATGATCAACTGAACAATTGGGCTATTGAGTTGTTGCACCACAACCATTTTTAAGCCGCGGCGTAAGTTCTCCATTGAGCTTTCATAAAAACGTTTTTGTTCATAATCTTGCCCTGCAAAGCCCTTAACCACTAGGTTGCCTTGCACTGTCTCTTGCACCACATGGTTAACATCACCCATGGTACTTTGCACTTGCATGGATAATTTACGCATGCGCTTGGATGCTTTACGGATAATCAGCCCAATAATTGGACCAAAAATCAAAATACACAGAGTTAAACGCCAGTTGGTATAGAGCAAATAACCCAATAATGCGATGGTAATCAGACCCTGTTGTACAATCGTTTTCAGTGACTCAGATGATGCTGCCGTCAACTGTTCAACGTTATACATAATTTTTGCAGTGATATGACCGCTCGAATTATCTAAATAATATTGCGAAGGCAAACGCATGAGTTTTGCGAACACTTGCTGACGAATATTAAAGATTAAGTTTCGAGAAATCACTGCGGTAAAATATCCCCCCATGAACAAACCGAGTCCACGGAAGAACATCAATAAAACCACCAAGAGTGGAAATAAGGTTGTAAAGCTTTGATCTTTGTTTTGAATGGCTTCAATAATGCGTTCCAATAATTTTGCGACAGAAACTTCTGTCGCAGCATTAATACCGAAACCAAGCAAAACCAGCAGGCCGATTCCCCAAAAAGGTTTTAAATAACTTAATAGGCGTAAATAGACCTTAAAATCGTGCTTCACTAATAACCTCGAGTTGGAACTTTGGTACTGATGTTGATATTCACAAATCCAAGTTGACCTGCAACATCCATCACCCGAATCACATCTTGATGTGTTGCTTTTGCATCTGCGGCAATCACAAACATTAAATCACGACGATCATTGGCTGTCTGTTTAATTGCAGTATTCAAATCAGAGACTTCTTTACTGGCCAATGACTGACCATTGACAGAATAATGGCCTGATGAATCCACCACAACTTCAATTTTTTGATCATAGTTTTTAGGTGGAACACCTTGTGCATCTGGCAAAGTGAGGTTCATTCGACTCATCTGATTAAAGGTAGTCGAGAGCAACAAGAACACCAAAATAAACATCAAACAGTCAATCATCGGTGTGAGGTTGATATGAATATCTTCAACCTGACGACGTTTAAATTTCATGCGCAGTCTCCACTCAGCTGGCTTTCTGAATGTCCTGACTTTCTACTTCAGGTGTTTTTTTATAAAACAAAGCGGCATGAAACAATGTCGACTGCTGTTCTAACTCAGCCACATATTCCTGAACCAAACGTTGGAAATAGCGATGCGCAAATAATGCAGGCACAGCAATTAACATACCGGCAGCAGTGGTAATCAAGGCTTTAGAAATACCCGGCATCATCAACACTGGATCACTATTGGTACCAATATCAATTATTAAGAATGCTTCAATAATACCGATCACCGTACCCAACAAACCTAGTAACGGTGCAACAGCGCTTAAGGTGCCCAAAAAGTTGATATTTTTTTCTAAATAACCAATTTCTTGTGACGCTGTGACTTCCATTTGCGCACGTGCATATTGCTCGTTTTGATCTTTACTGGCAAAACCTGCATCCAAGACACGACCCAATGTACTTTGCTGTAAAGTTGGACTTTGCTTTAGCTGCTGCACCACATCTTTCACTGATGTGTTCACATTCATCATCAAGTCTTTTGGCAACACCATTGATTTTTTTAAACGAATAAAACGCTCAATGGTAATGGCTACCGTAAAGATCGAACAAATGACGAGCGGGATCATTAACCACCCGCCCGCTTTGACTAATTCCCACATTTGATTTTCCCCAATAAATCGAATTTAAAAATTATTCAGCTAGACAAATATTTAAAATGCCATCTAGCTCTTCAAGAGTATGGTAGCTAATCACCAGCTTGCCTTTCCCTTGTTTATTATGATCAATTTTCACATCTGCACTGAAACGATCAGAGAGACGTTGTGTCAGTTGCTGAATGTCTGATGAAACACTTGGTTTCGCTTTTTGTTGTTTTGGTGCATTCAAATCACGAACAAATTGTTCGGTTTGACGTACAGACATACTTTTTTCAATCACCATTTCAGCAACTTTAAGCTGATCTTTGGCTTTTAACGTCAAGATCGCACGTGCATGCCCCATATCGAACAAACCTTGCTGCATAAAGTCTTTGACTTGATCCGCTAAAGACAACAGGCGTAGCAAGTTACTAATCGTGGTACGTGCTTTACCGACCGTATCGGCAATCTCTTGATGACTTAAACCGAACTCGTCATGGAAGCGTTGTAAAGCCATAGCTTGATCGATTGGGTTCAGATCTTGACGTTGAATGTTTTCAATCAATGCCAAGGCAATTGCCACTTGGTCACTCAAGTCACGAACAATGGCTGGAACTTCGGTTAAACCTGCAAGCTGAGCCGCACGCCAACGACGCTCACCAGCAATAATTTCGTAGGGATGCTTTTCATCTTCAACAGGACGAATCACGATTGGCTGCATGACGCCATGCTTTTCAATCGATGCAGCAAGTTCTTGTAAATCTTGTTCTTTAATGAAACGACGCGGTTGATACTCACCACGTTTCAATAAATGCACATCAATTTGTTTTAACTGTCCATGATCTAAAGCTTTTGCTTCGAGCTGTAGTTTTTCTTTTTGGATTGAGCCGAGTAAGGCATCCAGACCACGACCTTTAGCCAGTCCGCGTTTTTTTACGGTCATGCTTTAGTTCCTTTTTTTACTTTGGTTTTTTTTAACATCTCAGCTGCCAAGTTCAAATAAGCAACTGCACCCTTCGAGCTTTTTTCAAAATAAATCACTGGCAAACCGTGCGCAGGCGCTTCAGCCAAACGAATATTACGCGGAATGACCGTGTCATAAAGTTTCTGACCGAAGTATTGTTCAAGCTCAGCAGACACATCACGTGTTAAGGCATTACGCGCATCATACATGGTACGCAGCACACCCACGATCTCTAGATCTGGGTTTAAAGCTTGCTGAATACGGTCAATGGTTTGGGTTAGGTCAGCCAAACCTTCTAGTGCATAATATTCACACTGCATTGGAATAAGCACAGCACGTACCGCTGCAAGTGCATTGACAGTGATCAAACTTAAACTTGGTGCACAATCGACAATAATATAGTCGAAGTCTTTTTCGACGCTTGCCAATGCTTCACGTAAAATAAACTCACGACCGTCTTGATCTGCAATTGCAAGCTCAACGCCAGCTAAGTCACGGTTTGCACCTAAAACCTTATAGCCCACTTCCGCTTTATAAATAGCGGTTTCAATCGGCACTTCACCAAGTAAGACATCCGTGACTGAATACAACAAATCATTTTTTTGAATGCCCGAACCCATCGTGGCATTGCCTTGTGAATCCATGTCCACAAGTAAAACTCGTTTTTTTAATATGGCTAAAGATGCAGCCAAGTTCACAGCCGTTGTGGTTTTACCTACGCCACCCTTTTGGTTTGCAATCGCAATAATTTGAGCCATGGTAACCCCAGTCCTTTGAAAATTTTAAATACGTTTAAGAAAAATTAAATGACGCTGCTCATCAAGTCGTGGAACTTTTAATGCAACGATATCAATCTTGAAATCACTTTTCAGTGTTTCAACTTCTTCTTCAGGAATTAAGCCTTTCATCGACGCGATAATACTTTGCGCATGCATATACGGTTTAGACGCATCCACAAAATCCGTTAACGATGCAAAAGCACGACTGGTGATCACATCAAACTGCCCCAGTTCATTAATGCTGTCTTCATTTTCGACACGTGTTTGTACCGCAATGACATTTTTTAGTTTTAAGTCAGCAATAAATTGTTTTAAGAATCGAATTTTTTTACCGTTGGCATCTAAAAGCACACATTCACGTTCAGGCTGACACAGTGCAATGATCATGCCCGGCATGCCACCACCCGTACCGATATCCAATAAACGACCTGCAGGCAAATCATTTAGGATACTTAAGCTATCCAATAAATGCTTAACCAACATTTCTTTAGGATCACGAATAGCAGTCAAGTTATACGCTTTGTTCCACAGCACTAGGGCATCTTGGTATTTCAGCAATAGATTTAATGCTTCTTCACTCAAATCTAAGCCAAGCTTTTGACTACCTTGCTTTAAGTCTTGAAAAAAAGGATGCATAAAGAAGACATCTCAATAAAAATTAACTGAAGTATACCGATTTCTAAGCCGTGGAACAGTAGCTAACGCTTAGCGAATATGCACTTAATCGTACATGCCTTGGCGAATCTGTAGATCTAGATCACTTAAACGCTCAGGTGTGCCAACATCAACCCACGCAGTTTGCATTTTCTCTGCAGAAATTTTTCCATCCAACATAGCTTGTTTCAATAAAGGTGCGAGCGGACGCTTGCCTGCTTCCAATCCATTAAACATGTTTGGATGTATAACTGCGATTCCGCTATAGGTGAGTGCCTCGCCTGCATGTTCTTGCTCAAAGGTATAACTACGCCCAGCATCCAAGATAAAATCACCCTTTGGATGTTGCGCTGGGTTAGTCACATAGACCAAGTGTGCCAAGTCATCTTTTAGCTCAATATTGAGCAAGGCTGAAAAATCGTAGGTCGTCCAAACGTCACCATTGACTAAAATAAACGGTTCTGTCCCAAGCAAAGGTAAAGCATTAATAATGCCACCGGCTGTTTCCAGACCTTCCGCTTCACGTGTCCAACGAATATCTACACCAAACTGCGAACCATCACCCAAAGTACCAATCAGGATATCTGCAAGCCATGCAGAATTGATGATGATTTCAGTTACGCCAATTTTTTTTAACTTTTCTATATGCCAAACAATCAGTGGTTTTCCACCCACTTCAAGCAAAGGCTTTGGCTTATACAATGTTAAAGGGCGCATCCGATTTCCGAGACCCGCCGCTAAAATCATGGCTTTCATTATGCAACAACCTCATAAGTGCCGTATTTGGCTTCAAATTTCAGCAATACTTTAGCCTGAATAAATTGCATAAAAGGTTTTAATTCTGCATACGGTTTACTTTCTTCAAGTAAATACCACATCACACGCGGCAAATCTTTGAGATAACCCGATTTACCATCACGCTCAAATAAGCGCACAAAAATACCTAAAATTTTGATATGACGTTGAATCGCCATCAGGTCGGCGTCTTGTTTGAATTGCTCAAAGCTACGACCATCTTTAGCCGATGCAGGCAACAAATCATAGAACGTTTTAAACCATGCATAAACGCGATCTGCATTCCACTGCACATAGGCATCACGTGTAATAGAAATCAAATCATAAGTATCTGCACCAATCACAGCATCTTGGAAATCAATCACGCCCTGATCTTGCTCACCATCTAGTACCATCAAATTACGGCTATGAAAATCACGATGCACAATCACTTGAGGCTGAGCCAATGCAGCATTGGCTAAGATAGCAAAGGTACGTTTAATCAGTGCCGATTCTTCTTCAGTAGGCTGCACTTGTAGAGATGGCAATAACCAATCGGTTAACAGCTCCATTTCAGAAATCAGCTTTTCATAGGTATATGCAGGAAAATGCGCAGTACCATCAATTGACTGTAATTGAATCAACTGTTTAAAACTTTGAGCATAATGTGCGTCTACTGTTTGATCATTCAACAACGTGGACAATAAAACATCACCAAAATCCTCTAACAATAAGAAGCCTTGATCAAGGTCTTTGGCCACGATATGTGGTACACGCACGCCATGTGCATCAAAAAATTCATCAATCGACACAAAAGGACCACAATCTTCTTTTTCTGGTGGTGCATCCATGAGCATAAATGTTTTATTATTCAATTTGATTCGTGCATAACGACGGAAGCTTGCATCGCCTGCTAAGAAGTTAATTTCAAATTGATCTGAATCGAGTACAGATGAAATCCATGTTTGTATCAATTGTTCACGTTGTGTATTCATTTGCGATAAATTCTAATACAGGCTGAGTTTTTAAAGTGCTAAGTGTAGCTACTTATCAACTTTTTCTCTATGATGCGACAATAATTAATTGCGATTAAGCATACCTGGTTAATGAGACAAATGAAGCATCAGTTTAAATTTAATCCTTTAGCGACTGCGATCTTAACCCTTCTATGTGGTAGCTCGTTACCAAGCTATGCAGCACCTGTTTCAAACCCGTCCACGGATGACGATACAGAACAACTCAAACAAAACATTTCAGAAGCTTACCCTGGGCAGCAGTTCTTCGAACAATATTATGTCGATAAATCTGCACCTGAAGCACAGATTCGCAACACCAATCAATTAAGTTCTGCGTTTTGTACAGGCACCTGGATTACCCCAGTTGCTCCAACAACGAAAGCAGTCGCACCTGAAGATGCAACTTCAACCATTACCGCAGACTATGGTCATTTTGACCCGAATGGCGACTCCATTCTTGAAGGTAATGTTCTGATTGACCAAGAAGGTCGTCAAATTCGTGCCGATCAAATCAAAATTGATAAAACCCAAACCTACGCCAATGCTTCTGGCCGCGTGCAAATGGCACAGTTTGGGCTGATCTCTCAAAGTGACTCAATTGATTACAATTTAAAAACCCAACAGGGTGATTTAAATAACAGCTTCTTTATTGCTGAACAGCAGCATGCGCATGGTCGTGCTGAAAAAATTTCGCGTACTTCAACCGAAACCCTTGAATTAGAAAATGCGGTTTATACCACCTGTCCACCCGATGAAAAACCAACGTGGAAAATTCAAGCAGACAAAATTAAGCTGAATCAAGAAACTGGCCGCGGTGAAACCAAAGGTACAACATTATATGTAAAAAACGTACCTGTGATGGCTGTGCCCTATTTCAACTTCCCGATTGATGACCGTCGTACCACTGGTATTTTGACCCCGAGCTTTGGTTTTACCAATGACGGTGGTATTGAGCTTGCGGTACCGATTTATCTGAATCTTGCACCAAACTATGATGCTACGGTAACGCCGCGTTATATCGCAGACCGCGGTGCAATGATGGAAGGTGAATTCCGTTATTTGACCAAAAACTTTGGTTCAGCTATGGTGTGGGGTGGTTATTTACCATCCGACCAAAAGTATGATGATCAGGATCGTAAAGACTTACATTTCCTTCATAACTGGAAAATTAACGATCAATTTACAACCAATTTAGAATACAATTATGCATCTGATAAAGACTATTTCTCAGATCTCAATAACAATCCAAACTCAAAAACTGACCTGAACTTACGCCGTGCATGGGAACTCAATTATAAAAATGGTATCCCTGGGCTAAAAGCACAGCTCAAAGTTGAAAACTTCCAAACACTGGATAAAACTGTCAGTGATGAAGACCGTCCGTATGCGCGTTTGCCGCAATTCCTACTGAACTACAAGACTGGTAATCCTCTCGGCTTACAGTACGAATTCAACAACGATACGGCTTATTTTAAAAAGAATCTGCGTGGCGATAATATTCCGCAAAACAATAGTGATGCGACAATGTATGAGCCAAGTGGTGCACGTATTTATAACGACTTTAGTGTGCGTTATAACTATCGTAACCCATGGTCTTTTGTAATCCCAGAAGTGTCTATTCGTAACGTCAACACGATTTACGACCAAGATACCGTTGATCGTGCAAATACAAATAACAATCACTCTAGTAGTGAAAGTAAATCGGTCATTGTACCGCAATTAACTTTAGATGCGGGTCTTGTGATGGAGCGCGAAGGTCGTTATCTACAAACCTTAACGCCACGTTTCTTTTATGCGTATTCTCCATACAAAAACCAAGACACTAACCCGAACTTTGACTCAACCACAGCGTCAATTAATTATGACCAATTGTTTAGCCCGCGTCGGTTCTATGGTAATGACCGTTTAGAAGACAACAACTTCGCATCTCTAGGCTTGAGCTATAGTTTATTTGATGATGTTGGTCTTGAGCGTTTAAAAGCCAGCGTTGGTCAAAGTTTCTATTTTGAAGACCGTCGCGTCACTCTAAACAACGTCTCTGATAAATTTGATACCGAACGCCATACCGGCCCTGTCGTGAGCATTTCTAGCCAACTATCTGACAGCATCAGTGTGAATGCCAATTCTGCATGGATGGCGAATGGTGATAATGCTCAGCGCGATATTCAAATGTATTACACAGGAAATAAAGGCAATTTATACAATGTCGGTTATTTCTATCGTAAAGACATTCCGAATCGCCAAGACAGCTATGACCAAGCAGTAGCATCGTTTATTCAACCTATTCACAATAACTGGCGTATTATCGGTCATGCACAATATGACCTCGACAACAGTATTGCGCGTGAATATTTACTTGGTGTGAACTACGAGTCATGCTGCTGGGGTGTTTCAGTTTATGGTCGTTCGTACTATAACGATTTAGATGATGTAACATCTTCAGATGTTAAACCAAAACGTGCCATTATGGCGGAGTTCACCCTAAAAGGTTTAGGTGGCTTCAACAATAAATTAACCTCTTTGCTTGAAAACCGAGTGTTGGGTTTTAACAATATTAATCAATCTTGGACAGAACGTTAATGAAGACAAAACAGTTAAAACAAATTTTTAAAGCGTCAGCCTTGGCACTTTGCCTATCGACTTCTGTATCTGTATTTGCTGCTGCGCAACCTAAAGATGAAATTGTAGCTGTCGTTGACAATAGCGTGATTCTACGTAGTGATCTTGATCAAAGCATTGCCGAAATTACTCACCAACTTCAAGCAAAAAAACAAACCATCCCACCGACCGAATACTTGCAGCAACAAGCTTTAGAACAGCTGATTACGCGCCAAGCACAGCTTGAACAAGTGAAACGCTATAACGTCAAAGCGGATGAAAAATCACTCAATGAAGCCGTACTTAAAGTTGCGAAAGATGCCGGCTCTCCAAGCTTGGAAGCGTTTCAGCAAAAATTAGATGCTGTTGCACCAAATACCTATGCAGGTTTACGTGCACGCATCGCTGAAGACATCGCGTTACAACGCTTACGCCAACAGTTGGTCACTTCTCGTATTCAAATCAGTGACCAAGATGTGAAAAACTTCTTAAGTTCACCACAAGGTCAAGCTGCGCTAGGTAATCAAGTCCACGTCTTACATGTACGCGTTGCTAGCAGTGATAATGCCGTTAAAATCGCTGAAGACATTCGCAAAGAACTGGCAGCAAGTAACGATGTTAAAGCGATTACCAACAAATACAGCACCAAAGACATTAAAGTTGACGGTGCAGATATGGGCTTCCGCAACTTATCTGATATTCCAGATGAACTTGCTGCACGTGTAGCACCTTTGCAAGTCGGTCAAACCACTGAACTAATTTCAGTACGTGATGGCGTTCATGTTTTAAAATTGGTCGACCGTAAAAGTGGCGAACAAAAAGCCATTGTTCCTCAATACCAAACTCGCCATATCCTGATTCAACCATCTGAGGTCGTGAGTCCTGAAAATGCCAAGCAAATGATCGACAACTTGTATAATCGCCTACAAAAGGGTGAAAATTTTGCGGTCTTGGCTTCAACGTTCTCGAATGACACTGGTTCTGCTGCCAATGGTGGTAGTTTAGGTTGGGTTAGCCCAGGTGTTATGGTTCCAGAATTTGAAGCAATGATGAAATCAACAGCGAAAGGTGAAATCAGCAAGCCTTTTCAGTCACAGTTTGGTTGGCACATCCTTCAAGTGACCGATACACGTCAACAAGATATGACACATGAAGTACAAGAACGTATGGCCCGTCAGATTTTAGGTGAGCGTCAATTTGACACTGAACTGGACAGCTGGTTACGTGAAATTCGCAACAATGCCTATGTTGAAATTAAAGATCCTACTCTAGATCGTAAAAAGAAATAAGTGAATAAACAAAAAACCAGCTTCGGCTGGTTTTTTTATGTCGATTCTTATCATCATTCAGCACTTTAGTAATTATTACATACCCTTTGTGAAAACAATCTACTCTTTTATAGGCAAAAAAAACCTCCCATTTGGGAGGTTTTTTTAATTCAATTAACGATTGTTGTTTTCGTCGTCTTGAGCATCTTCAAATTTAGTTTCGCCATCAAAACCAGCATTTTGACCGCCGAAACCACTTTGACCACCGAAGCCACCTTGACCACCAAAGCCACCTTGAGAGCCAAAACCACCTTGACCACCGAAGCCACCTTGGCCACCGAAGCCACCTTGACCACCGAAGCCACCTTGACCACCAAAGCCACCTTGACCACCGAAGCCACCTTGTTGACCGCCGAAGCCGCCTTGTTGACCACCGAAGCCGGCAGCGCCTTGAGCACCAGCAGGAGCACCAGCAGGACGTGGGTTACGTGCTGGAACAACAGTTGAAATAGCGTGTTTGTAAACCATTTGGCTTACAGTATTTTTTAATAAAACAACGTATTGGTCGAAAGATTCAATATGACCTTGCAATTTAATACCGTTTACAAGGAAGATCGACACTGGAATACGTTCTTTACGGAGAGAATTTAAGAACGGATCTTGTAAAGTTTGACCTTTAGACATGTTATAACTCCAAAAAATAATAAAAATCAGCGCAAAAGCTACCTTTACTTTTCAATTAAAAATTATCAAAAAGGTAGTCTGTAAATTTTGCTTTATCCGTAGCACTTTCGCAAGTCTTCTTGAGCCTGCTGCGCAGTTAAATATGTAGTAAATTTATGCGTTTCTTGCAAAGATCTTAACCAAGTATATTGACGTTTTGCAAGTTGTCGTGTTGCAAAAAGTGCCTTATCCTCCATTTCACGCTGTTTTTCGCTACTTTGATCACTATTTTTCAAAAAATCTAAAGCTTGACGATATCCAACTGAGCGCATAGAGGGTAAATTTTCATCTAAATCGTATTTTTCAATGAGAGCTTTCACTTCATTTAAAAATCCAATTTCCCACATTATTTTTAGACGTCGAGCTATACGCTCATGTAATTCTAATCGGTCGGGCAATAATGCGTAATTATGAAAATTGTATCGGTATGGTACGTTGTTAGGTTGCTCAGCTTGTAACTGAGTAATGGGTTTACCGGTTAACTTAAAAACTTCGAGCGCACGGATAATTCGTTGCTTATCACTCGGTTTAAATTTTTCACCTGCCAATGGGTCGACATGGCACAATTCTGCATATACAGCATCCCAACCTTGCGACTCAGCTTTGGCTTCAATTTCAGCACGTACGGCATAGTCTGCACTCGGTAAGTTTGAAGACAACCCTTCCAATAAAGCCTTGTAATACAACATCGTACCACCGACTAATATCGGTGTTTTACCTCGTGCATGCATATCATCAATCAGCACACATGCATCTTCTACAAAGTTCGCTGCTGAATACACTTCAAGCGGACTGATAATATCAATCAAATGATGTGGATATTTCTCCAACTCAGCTTTACTCGGCTTGGCCGTACCAATATCCATATCCTGAAAAACCAAAGCAGAATCGACAGAAATTAATTCAAATCCACCTTGCTCGTATAATTCACATGCCAAGGCGGTTTTACCGCTTGCAGTTGGTCCCATTAAGTTGATGACCGGCAATTGATTTGACATGTAAAACTACTCTCCCCGAGCAAAAAGTTTATCTAGCTGTGCCAATGGAAACGCACGCCACGTCGGACGTCCATGGTTACATTGGCTGGCAAATTCAGTTTGTTCCATCTGACGCAGTAATGCATTCATTTCAGATAGACTTAAAATACGGTGTGCGCGTACAGCGCCGTGACAGGCCATGCCTGCCAAAATTTGATCGCGCTTTTGTAGTAACCCTGCAACCTGATCACTTGGGTCTAAATCATTTAGTAAATCTGGAATCAGCGCATCAAAGTCTGCTTTATGCAAAATTGCAGGAACACCTCGGACAATAACTTGCTCATCGCCATATTGGTCTATTTCCAAACCTAATCGTGCCAATTGTTCTTTGAGCTCATCGACGCGCATGGCTTGCATCCGACTGATATTGACGACTTTAGGAATCAGCAATTGCTGTGATGTCCAAAACTCAGGTTTATCCCAAGCCGCTTTCATTTGTTGTAAAACGATGCGTTCATGTGCCGCATGCATATCAACAATGATTAAACCTTCTGTGTTCTGCGCCAAAATATAAATGCCATGCAATTGCGCAATGGCAATCCCCAAAGGATGCTCATCGACTTTCTGCTGAATATGCTCAGCTAAAGCGATATTAGGATCATTTGAAGACTCAGTTTGACGTAGAGGCGCTAAATAACTTTGCAATGCATTGTTGAGCTGTCTGGAACCCGCTAAATTTGACTGATATCCAGCACTATTATTCGACGCATTTGAATATTGCTGTGTATAAGCTTCCTGCCCTGTTGGCGCATGATTAGAAGCATATTGCACTGTTGCAGGTGAACTAAAGTCAGTGAGTCCGCCTGAGATCTCTGGACTGACAAAATTTGAGCCTTGCTCTGCAACTGGCTGAGATTGATGTAATGAAAATTGTTCCTGATGACGCGGCTGCGGAATAATATTTTCATGTGCCTGCCCGTCGAGTTTCATTGCAGATGACAATTCGGCTGTCGCGGTTTGAAATTGCGCTAAAGTCGATTTGGCAAAATGGCGCACAAACTCATGTACTTCACGTTGATTTAGAAAACGTATTTCATGCTTGGTTGGATGCACATTCACATCGATATTTTCTGGATCAACTTCCATAAATAACAAATAAGCCGCATGTTGATGTCCATGCAAAATACCGTCATAGGCCATGCGAAGTGCATGTGAAACTGTCTTGTCTTTTACGATACGTCCATTCACATAGACATATTGCATATCGGCTTGCGCACGTGCATCTGAAGGATGACCTAACCACCCACTGAGACGCATATTGACGCTATCAGCATCCATCCAGTACGCATTTTCAGTAAATTGACGGCCTAATAATTGTTGCACCCGCTGAAAACGCAGCGCACCACTATCTGCAATAGGCAAGTTCAGCTTAATGCTATTGTTATGCTCAAGGACAAAACGTATATCAAAATGGGTCAATGCTAAACGACGGACAATTTCTTCGATATGTCCAAACTCAGTCCCCGGTTTTTTGAGGAACTTACGCCGTGCAGGTACATTAAAAAATAAATCTTGCACACGGATGGTTGTGCCTTGCGTCGCTGCCACAGGCTGAATTTCTTGCGAATCAAATGCGGTGCCATTTACTTCGACCTGATAGCCTACACCGTCATCATTTTGGCTACTGGTCAGTGTCAAACGAGACACCGCAGCGATCGAAGCCAAGGCTTCCCCACGAAAGCCCAAACTGACAATGGCATGTAAATCTTCAGCAGTTTGGATTTTACTGGTGGCATGGCGCATGACCGCCAAAGGTAAATCTTCAGGGTGGATGCCCCGACCATTGTCTATAATTTCAATCAGTGTACTGCCGCCTTGTTCAATACGAACAATCAGCTCAGTCGCCCCTGCATCAATGGCATTTTCCAGTAATTCTTTGACCACAGAAGCGGGACGTTCAATCACTTCCCCTGCGGCAATTTGGTTGGCTAAGGCAGGATCAAGCGTTCGAATGCGGCGGGCACTGATTTCATTCAGCATGGATAAATTTTTGCTCCAAAGCGTTTTGCAAAGTTTCTGAAGTAGAGCTTAAAGTCGCTGTACGGGTGGTTTCATCCGCAGACTTTTCAATATTAATAATTAAATCAGCCGCAGGGATTTCGTCGCCCCCTTTTGATGGCCATTCAAATAAAAATAGGGCATTCGGCGTTTCTAAATAATCACGGATGCCCATGAGTTCAAGCTCATAGGGGTCGTTGAGACGATATAAGTCAAAATGAAAAATATCTTGTCCTTGAATATTGTAAGGTTCAACCAATGTATAGGTCGGACTTTTTACCGCACCTTGATGACCCAAGTGTTGTAAAAAATAACGGGTTAACGTGGTTTTTCCTGCACCCAAGTCACCAATTAAATACGCTACACCCGTCGTAAAATGCGTCGCCAGTACGGTAGCTAAGTTTTGGGTATCGACTTCACTATTAAGTTCCAGACTGAATGAATACTGCATATTACTCACAACATGTACATAAGAATTAAATATGATAGCATCGCACTGGCTAAAATGGATATGTTCACACTATAGATTGAGCATTTTTCATGATGTGTTCTCTGCTTTATTTGCTCAGTTTTTAGATCTTTCTTCATGCACAGTTTTGAATTTACTCCCCCAATGATCAATGGTGTCAGTGCCAGCAAAGTCTTCCTTGACGGTCAACACACACAAGCCTCTACCGTCTATGCATATTTGTGTGAGCAATTTCCTCATATCCTAGCAGCAGAGTGGCAACAACGATTTAAAGATGGATTGGTCTATGCCGCAAATGGTGACGTTTTAACGATAGACAGTCCTTTTGAAGCAAATCGTCATGTTTATTATTATCGATTCTTAGCGCATGAAATCCATGTTCCCTTCGAGCATCAGATTTTATTTGAAAATGATCATTTCATCGTGGTCGATAAACCGCATTTTCTCACCATGAGTCCAACCGGTCAGTATGTACAAGAAACCTTGTTGGTTCGACTCAAAAAGCAAACGCAGCTTGAACAGCTAACGCCGATTCATCGTTTAGACCGTGAAACTGCCGGCGTGGTGCTCTTCTCCAAATGTGTCGAAAGCCGTGGGCTATATCAACAGATGTTTGCCACTCGAAACGTTCAAAAAACCTATCATGCCATTGCAGCTTATCGAGATGAATTAAATTTCCCAATCACAACTCGCTATCGCATGGAAAAAGGTCAACCTTTTTATACAATGCAAATAGTAGATGGTGAACCTAACAGCGAAACCTTCATTCAGCTGATCCAGCAGCATGGAAACCGCGCTAAGTATGAATTAAAGCCACATACCGGCAAGCAGCACCAACTCCGTGTGCATTTAAATGCTTTGGGCATTCCAATTCAAAACGACCCCTTTTATCCAGTAGTGCAACATAAGGCAGAGGATGATTTCAGCCAACCTTTACAACTACTTGCGAAACATCTTGAGTTTATCGATCCTGTGACAGAGCAGGCTTTTCAATTCAGTTCTGCCTATGAATTGACACTGTAAATCGATTGTCATTACATTAAATTGATAAAATACTGCCGAACATTCTTGAATTTATGATAGTTTTGATTAGAATAAATGCGAAAAGTTAAGTATTTTAAAGCTTTCTAAGAATATGAGAAAAACTGAAGTCTACCAAATCCGCCTCGATTCACAGGAAAAGAAACAGGCCTTTGCCGTGTTTAAACAATTAGGCATTACACCTGCACAGGCTGTACGTCTATTCTTTAAACAAGTTGTTTTAACCAAATCAATCCCCTTCTCTATTGAAAACCAAAATATCAATATTGAACAATTGATTAAGTTACGCAAATTAAAACAACAAGAAGCCCAAGCCATTTCAACCACTGAAATTAGCCCTGCGGAATTAGAAATTTTAAATAATGATCCATTATTAGATGATGATCATCTCGACTTGTTTGAAGAGCTCAATGCAATTTTGGGTGAAGGTGACAAAACTTAACACTGTCGCATTTATAAACAATTTATAAATCAACCAATTTCGAAAATTCGATATGCTTCATGCAAGACTGATAAAAATAGCATGGAGTATAGAAAAAAATGATCGTTCGACGCGCAACAGAAGCAGACCTTCATCCACTTGCTGTTTTATTTGATGAATATCGCCAATTTTATGGCACCTCTTCTAATCTTGATATCTCATATAAATTTCTAAGACAACGTTTTGAAAATAATGAAAGCGTAATTTTTATTTGCTTAAAAGATGATGTGATTACTGGGTTTATCTTACTGTATTTGGGCTTTTCATCTGTGGCTTGTTCAACCTACTATATTTTAGATGATGTCTATGTCAGCCCTGTATATCGTCGTCAGGGTTCAGCCAAACAATTGATCGATACCGCGGTTCTCTTTGCTCAACATGAAGGTGCGCTTCGAATCAGCCTCGAAACTCAAAAAAATAACTATCACTCACATCAGCTCTATGAATCGATGGGCTTCATTAAAGATGATGAATTTCAAACTTATCATTACTTTATTCGCTAATGCCTTGCTCGGCATTAAAAACATCATCAACGCATATTAGAAACGCATCTTTAAATAAATAATTAGCAGACATATTTAGGGGCTTTAATACCACACATTCATCCTTTGAATGATGACATATCAAAGCCCAGTACACATTACTATGCAGTGATATTTTCACGAAATTTCGATTGTTCAATTTGCACCGCATTCAAATAGACCCACTCACCCTCAGCGAGATCATCAAGCTTTAATTGTCCAATTTGAGCACGATGTAAAGTTTCAACTTTATTACCGACAGCCGCCAACATCCGCTTCACTTGATGATATACCCCTTGATGGACAGTCATTTGTAATTGCTGTGAAGCCAATAGCTGCACATCGGTTGCAGCGAAAATGCCTTTTTCGTTTCGCAGCTCCACGCCTTGTTGTAATTGTTGCATTTGCTCAGGCGTCACAGGATCTGCGGTATGCATCGAATACACTTTGGCAACATGCTTTTTAGGGTGTGTCAGTGCTTGCAGATATTGACCATCATCCGTGAGCAGCAACAGTCCAGTGGTGTCTTGATCCAGTCGCCCGACGCATTGCAAACCACGATTTAACAGCACATCATCAAATAATTCAAAAACACTAAAATGATGGGTTGCCTGATGCGAACATTCATAACCTTGGGGTTTATTTAACGCAATATAGATATGCTCACGATAGACATAGTCCTGACCATGCACACTGTAAGTTAAATCATTCAAGTCCAGTTTTTGCTTTGGATTATCTACAATCTCACCGTGTATTTCGACCGCACCATTTTTAATCAACTGTTGGCAATATTTACGCGAACCAAAACCTTGTGATTGCAGCATTTTTTCCAAAAACATAGAACAACCTAATAAACACCATATATTGCTATTTTATACTGAACCACGAGCCAACTTGCAGGAAAAATAGCGGAAATAATCTTGAACGCCAGTTTTTAATGTTTCTGCGCTACACTATTGATTATTTATTGAAGTTTCTCACGAATTTCCTATGTCTCAGTTGGATTTAAATCTGATCGTGTTATTGGTGTTATTGGCTTGTGGCATCTTTAGCCACAATACAGCGATCACCATAGCAGCAGGTGTCTTGATTATTTTCCGCATCACGCCTTTAAGTGAATTTTTCCCCTATCTGCAACAATATGGCTTAAACATTGGCATTATTATTTTAACCATTGGCGTACTCACGCCGATCGCTAGCGGGAAAATACCCGGCGATTCAATTTTAAAATCCTTTTTAAGTTGGAAATCCCTCGTCGCAATCGCCATTGGCGTCTTTGTCGCATGGTTAGGCGGTCGCGGTGTCAAACTGATGTCCAATCAGCCAGATGTGGTTGCCGGGCTATTGATTGGGACAGTCGCAGGTGTTGCGATGCTGCGTGGTGTACCTGTCGGCCCACTCATTGCAGCAGGCATCTTGTCGCTACTGATTGGGATTAAGCAATAAGGCCGTTGCTGACATAGCGGTTTAAAAAATTTTAATTTGAGCCATGCTACATTTTAAATAAACGCCGACTAAGCATGATTCCAACGAATGACAACGCTGACATCAAGATACCCGCCCAAAACCACGCTCCAGTCTGTGAAACCACAGTGGCAATCACAGGTGGCAGAACAAATTGGGAAATTGCAGAACATTGTAAAATCATGCCGACCGTCGTACTAATTGCCGCAGGATAAGGTGCAAAATGCAGTGCTTGTGCAAAGACCGTCGCAGCAACCAAGCCTCCAAAAAGCGAAAAACTAAACACCGTTAAATATTGCAGTAAAAAAGGTAACGCATCTTTAGAGAGATAAAATCCTAAAGAGCAAATGATCAAGACAGCAAAACCCAGTTGGACTAAAGTTCTAGCTTGAAAACCACGCTGTAATAACAGTCCACACCCCCATGTACCCACCGCATTCGCAACGGCAACACTGGCTGTTAAAGCGCCTGCCAATTCAGCTGAAATTTGGTTTTGTGCATAAATCATCGGTAAGAAACCCACCAATGCAAACCACTGCCCTGCATATGTCCCAAAAATGAGCGCCAAAAGCCATGCTGCAGGATGTTTCAGAGTATCCCGAATGAGACCAATAATAGGTGTTGTATTCAGCGCCACATTAGGCTGAGGAATAAACATAGCGATACAGAGTAGTAATGCTGCAGTAATCATAGCGAAACTGAGCCAAACCACACTCCAACCATATTGAGCAATTAGAAATGGCGCAACCAATAAGGCAATGCCCATACCTCCACCCATATAGGCACTCCACAGCCCCATCTTTGCGCTGATGTGCTGTAGCGGTACAAGCTGACGGATAAATGCAGGCCCTGTGAGTGTCACCAATAAGAAGCCAAATCCTTCTATGACACGCAGTAGCAACAAGACATCAAAGCTTTGTGCAAAGCTCCCCCATGCACTTGCTATCGTCAATAGACTTAAGCCCAACAAGATACACAGTTTAAATCCAATTTTTTGGATATAACTGCCAATCAACAATGCAAAGCACATTCCTGCGCCCTGTACCAATGAAAGCAATAAACCAGACTGAATAAAGCTAATACCAAGTTGCTGCTGTAATACAGGTATCGCGGGCGGTAATTTCCCGATATGCATTGCAGCAATAAAACCTGCCGCAATAATGAATAAATCTTTTGACATCCCTTTCATTGAATTGTCATGCTCTTTTCGCCATGCAATAGTGCACAGCTTAACAATTCAAAATATTATTTTGAGTCAAAAAACAAATGACCTTAGATGATTTTTCAATTATTTAATCATCTTGCACCGTCACATGCTAAGCGCACTTTGATTTAAATTAAACAACGATACTTAGTCATGGCATCTGCATTTGTTTGAGACAGGACAAGTTTTCATCAAAACGTTTTGCGATACTTTAGATAATATGAAGGTAGTGAACGACTTTACCTGCATAACTATGAATGAATTATTTAAGCAGTGAGTTATTCAGGATTGATTTGTTTCCGTTCACGCTTATTGGCGTACATTTTCAAATCAGCCATTTCGACCAATTGATCGATGGATTCGGCATCCTCTGGAAATAAAGCCATGCCAATACTGGCACCAATTTTCAAGCTCATTTGCTCGAATGCAAATGGCAGTCCGCAACTTTCTGCGATTCGATTCATCGCCGTTTGCGCACGCTCTAAGTTGGCAATATTGGTTAAAATCACAGCAAATTCATCACCGCCCAAGCGTGCAACCAAGTCATCTTGACGTGTTTCACGCAAAATGCGCTGTGCAATTTCTTTCAGTGCAGCATCCCCAATGCGATGTCCAAACTGATCATTAATCGGCTTCAGACCATCCATATCAATCATCAAGATACCCAGTACTTTTTTCTGCGCGCGAGCTTTTTCTATACCTTGGCGTAAAAAGTCGACAAACAAAGCCCGATTGGCTAAGCCGGTTAAGCTATCTTGAGTCGCCAATTTATATAGCTCTGTCGCACCGAAACGTGTTGCATGGTACATCGCCGCAGCGATCAACTCAGACATCAAACTCAATATATGTAAATCAGCTTCCTGAAAGGCATCGACTTGGTCAGAGTAAATCTTTAAAACACCAACACCTTCATCACAGTGAATCAATGGCACCACAGCCATCGAACGCAATCCAACACGTTGACATGCCACGCGATCTACCCGTGCATCTGTTTCCGAATCTTGGCAATACAGTGTTTGTTTTTGCGCTATACATAGACCCGATAAACTATTTTCAATATGAAGTCTTAAACCCAGTAAATGACTCGCCCCACCAGACACTGCACGATAGACCATATCACCATCTTCAGCCAACTCTACAACTGCACCTTTTGCATGTGTAATCTGCTGCGCCTGTTCTGCAACTACGGTCATCACTGCATTTAGATCTAAACCCAGTTTGGCAATTGCTGTCTGCGTTTGAATCACAGACATGAGTTGAGTTGGTGAGGGTTCTATAGTATTCGGCATGATTGAGCTCAAACAGGTTTCAGTGTGAGATACAGCTCAATTCTAAAAATTATTCATCCACTTGTATAGCAATCTTAAAGTGATTTCTGTGCATTCAAGCACTTTAGATACAACTCTTTCAGATACGGCTCTTTAAAAAATTGCACTCAAGGAAACAACAGAGCAAGCAGAATCATCGATACATATTTCGCAGGTTGGGGAAAGTCATAATGTATGGATGACCCACGTAATGTATGGATGACCCACGTATTTTACGACTCTCCCCTCAATATTATTTCAAAGCGTAAATTTCACTCTGCATCCATTCTCCGCCTTCCAATTGCACATCAACAGCCACACGTTGATATTCAGCACCTTCAAATTCATCTAAAGCAGCCCAATGAGCTGCTAAGTTTTCAGAGATAAAAACATAGCCTTCAATGGCTTGACCTGCCTTCGATAAACGGATGCCCGGACTGCCCATCGCCGCACCCCAGCCTTTATGTTCTAACTCACCCCAAACCACACCTTTCTTCCACTCGCCACCTATGTGCTCCATCACATGAGCATTGGGCTGACCTAGACGTCATGTCCCGTATACAAAAAGACTCTGAGTCATAGCTCCTCCTTAGTTGGAATAATATTGATTGCGTTTTTGTGAGAATTTGGCCAACTGTTTTAGGAAGCCTTCAAAATAGCTTTTTTCAGCCTCTTCGGTACGATAGCCTGCGTACAAGGTCCGTCTTAAACCTTCAGGTGAAACACAATCTAAACGTCGAGAGGTCACCCAACCTTTTTGTTCATATTCATTTACCACCCAATCTGGTAATGCCGCAATACCACGACCACTTGCAACCAACTGAATCAGCATCTGGGTCAAATCTGTAGTACGAACGTGTTTAGGCTGAATATTGGCCGGTAAAAATAATTTTGCCATGATATCTAAACGATGTTTATCAACCGGATAGGTAATCAGCGTTTCTTCTGCTAATTCTTGAACAGTCACATTTGTCGCACGAACCAATGGATGTGTATTTGACAATACCAAACGAGACTCATATTCAAAGATAGGGAAATATTCCACACCTTTTAAATTGATCGGATCTGCCGTAATCAGAAGATCAAACTCGCCCGTTTGTAATAGTTCATGCGGATTGGCTTCAAAGCCAGAAGCAAAGTCCAAATCTACATCGGGGTATTGCTGACGGTAGACATTCAATAACGGCATGAGCCAATCAAAGCAACTATGACATTCTGAAGAAAAAATAATTCGGCCGGTTTGACCATGCACAATACGTGTAATGTCCGATTGCGCAATTTGAACTTGCGGCAAAATGTCATCGGCAAGGCGTAGTAAACGTTGCCCAACATTCGAAAAGGTCACAGGACGTGTGCGTCGGTTCACAACCTCTACCCCATACCAATGATCTAGCTCTTTCAACTGGTGTGAAAGTGCAGAAGGTGTTAAACACAAATCATTAGATGCAGCGACCAAAGAACCGTGTTCTCTGAGTGCCAATAATGTTTTGAGATGGCGTAATTCCAACATAATGAGTTCCACAAACGACATACTGAATGAGCTGAAAATCAGTATTTTTAAATTATATTTATCATATCATGATATTTATGAATCATATTCATCATAAATTTTATTTAACTATTTTTTATTAACATGAATATACTTCATCAAGTTTTACTGAATCATCTTTAGCTAATGTGTTTTTTTCACATTACAAATCAGGTAATTTTTTTCCACAATGCGGGCAATATGCATACTGCTCACGCTCCTGCTTTAATGATTCCTCTTTTTGCTCACGTAACAATTGCCAAATAATATCCTGTGTTTGCTCACGGGTTAAACCCACTGTTTTTCGGATTTCTTCGATTTTTTCAGGCTCAAGTACAAAATCAATTTCACGATTTTGAATCAACTCACGAAAACTGAGTTCTAATTGTTGTTTGCGTTGCTCCAATTCATGTGCCAAACCATTGGCTAAAATACCTGCTGGCAATGCTGCCAAGCCAACCCCTAATATCGTAATCATTGCACCTAATATCCGCCCAACAGGGGTTATCGGTGTTACATCGCCATAACCGACCGTCGTTAAAGTAACAACAGCCCACCACATGGACGCAGGAATAGAACTAAAGACCTCTGGCTGTGCTTTACTCTCAACTAAATACACCCCAGCTGCGGCCATAATAATCATAATAAATAAAATAAAAACAACAGCTTGAAATGAACCTTTTTCACGTTCAATGACACGTAACAAAATTTGCAACGACACAAAATATCGAGTTAATTTTAATAAACGCAGTAATCGTAAAATACGTAAAAAACGCAAATCAAAATGGACAAAGAAATTTAGATATGCAGGTAAAATTGCCAATAAATCAATAATTGCGCCACCACTTTTTACCCAATTCAAACGATTACGCCAAGCGGAGTAAAATGGGTCTTTATCTGCAATCGACCAAAGCCTCAATACGTATTCAACACTAAATACAATGATTGAAAAATTTTCAAAAAAATCAAAGTAAACTTGATAAGACAAATAAATATCATTGACCGATTCGAGTAAAACCGCAGCAGCATTACCTAAAATCAGCAATATCAAAGCATAGTTGAGAAAATGACTAAATTTAGTTTCATAATCATCATTATGTAAATTGTTATAGACAAATTTACGCAGTGAATACCATGCACTAAAAGTCATAATTCAAATCGTTAGCAAATTAACTTGCTACAGTGTAAACCATCGCTTAGGAAAAATACGAATCCTTTAGACAGTCTACTGTTAAATCTATTGAACGATATTAACCACACTTTATTCATCAGTATTTTTCGTATGCACCATATATCCATTATTCCACAAATAATAAAGCCAAACGAACTTGGTCATATCCCATGCGTGGACTGGTTAACTCCACAATTGGACGCAACTTAACCGTGCCGTCATCATTATAATGTGCTGGGTCTTGTCGCTTCGCCAAGCGTTTATAGATTTTACGCACCTGCTCAACCACATCTTCTCCCGGATGTGCCACCGAGATATCTAAACCTTGCTCTTTTTGCAGACGAGCCAAATGGTTAATAATGGTGGCTGGTGTTAAGCCACGCTCCACTGCAATATCTTGAATTTCATAACCTTCCTCAAACAACTCCCGAGTTTGATCTAAAGTCGCTGTGGCAAAGCTTTGTTTTGCACCAGTTTTGGCTATTTTCTTTTCATTGCGCTCGATTTCCACTTCATTCAGCGTTCCACCACAATGACGAATAAAGGCTTTATGTTGTACGGTTAAATCAGCCTCTGCAAAATTGGTTTCCGCTTCATCAGAGAGTTCCTGAAAGCGTCGATCAGCTTTAATGGCCAAACTGTCGAGTTCTAAGGCTTGTTCATTAAAACCAAGTAAACGCAAACCATCTAATGTTTTTAAACGCGACAATGCCACATAACCCTGACCTTTCTCAAAAGTATGCGTCAAGTTAATTTCAGCCGCTGCCAGGGTCATCCCTTGAGATTTGTGAATGGTGATCGCCCAAGCCAAACGCAGTGGAATTTGTTGGAAACTGGCAATGGTTTTACCATCATCATTATCGACAGACCATGTTTCAGGTTCTACCACCAAGGTCGTGCCATCAGTGAGTTTTACTTTAGGCAAGATGCCATATTCATCATCTTCTTCAAAACCTATCACTTCACCGAGGCTGCCATTGATATAGCCCACGTCAAAGTTGTTTTTTACAAACATCACTTTGGCATTTTTCTTTAAGGTCAAAGTTTCCGGCGCACGCACTGAAGATTTTAAGGTTTCAATCAGTTTGTCATTACCATCGCATTGAGCATCAAACTGGCGAGATTCCTGTTCAATTTCATTTAGATGTTTATAGTTAATACTATCTACATCCATATTATGGGTATACAAGCGCGTAAAGGTTTCACCTATATTTTGTGAACTTGTCTGCCTTAAAGCATGCAAATGATCGCCCGTAATTTGCTGAGCACGAATCGCATTTAGAATATCATTGAGATAGTCATTACCCTGACGATGTTGTTCGGTCAAATAACACACGCGAAACTTCGCTTCTACCCATGCCTCAGACATAAAGCAAAACTTGTCACGGTTTAATTCACCTTTGCGTCCCACAGGGGGTAACTGGAAGAAGTCACCTGCAACAATGACTTGAATCCCCCCAAAAGCATCTTCACTGTCTTTAAAAAATTTTAAAACTTTATTCACCAAGTTTAATTGCTTGGCATGCAACATCGAAATTTCATCGATGATTAAAACTTGGGCATTTTCCAAATGCTCTTTTAAATATTTACGTTCTTTTAAGCGCTTTAACTCATCTTCGGAAATCGCATCTTTAATCCCAATCCCTGCCCATGTATGAATTGTCATGCCATTCATATGGGTTGCAGCAATCCCTGTAGAAGCCGTAATTGCCACCGGCACTTTGCGCGCTTTTAGATAATTGATGTACTGATTTAAAGTATAAGTTTTACCTGCACCAGCCGAACCTGTTAAAAACACATTTTCGCCTGCTTTGAGCAGCTTGAGTGCAGTTTCTTGTTTCATAAGACCTATACCGTAAAAGAACGGCTATAGCCTAACGATTTTTGACTCAAAAGTTAAGCGCACAACACAGTTTACTAAATCCGTATTTCGCCAATCTTACTTTAAGCTATTGAACCTATTTAAAAATTCTTTGGCGATATTTACTTTTTCTATTTCTGCTTGGGTATTATTTGAATACTCAAGTTGATCAAAAACCAAAATGTGGTTTTGCACATGACAGCCCAAAGTCATCGATACATGCAAAATGGGATGGTACATATGAAAAGCTACATATACTCTTGCAATGATACTGGCGCTATAACTTAATGCCAAACAATGTTTAAAGTGAATAGATTCATCAATAATTCGATCGATGGTTTTTAATTCTTCAAAGACCCACTCTTGAAAATATATTTTGTCTTCTGTTGTAAATGGCTGCCAGACTGTTGTCTGAAATTTACGCTTTAATTGAGTTAACACTTCTTGCTTTTGTTGCTTAGCATGCCAATGCACCGCCTGATGAAAGACCCCATTCCAGGTAATATTTTTAGGGACTGTATGACCTGTAGAATAAGTCGCACTAACATAGTCACGCACATATGCATCAAATACAGATACTCTTAAATTAGCATGCTTTAAATAAAATAAATTTCGAAAATCCTGCAGTTGAATTTTATGCTGTCGTAACATACTTAAAAACTGGCGATTTTCTTGGGTTTCTGGATGGATATAATCCATCAAAGCCTGCGGTAAATGCTGCGTACAACGTACTAAATGTTGCAGATAGGCCTGCATAATACGGCTCAAAGGTAGATAGACTTTTTTTATGGCCTGATCCTCTGCGCCTAACACCTGTCGCATTAAGATCAACCACTCATCTAAATACAAAATCGATGGGCTGATCACTACACGATGGTCATCATGCTGCTGATATTTTCGCTGTAAAACAAACTGTAGATTTTTTTCATGATTAAACCAATCATGTTCATGCGCAATCGTATGACAATTTTGAATAAATAAGCGCGCTGCAACAAATTGAAAATGTTGTAAGGTTGTAAGAATCAATGCGGGATGAATATGCTGCGTATCGACAAAACTTAATGCCGTCACAGCCACTCGTACATTACTGTGTTGAAAATTACGACTCAGCCAATCCAACACTTCGACTGACTGCTTGAACACCCATCGCACTGCACGGTTGTTATCGAGTAAAGGGAGTTTTCCACATTTTTTTTGCCAAATTGCTGTAGCTTGCACAAAATTACTGTGGCTTAATATGTCCTGCTCTGCCCAAACATCCCGATGCATCAAACGAATAAAACCCAACAAATTGGGACGCTCATATGCATGGTCGAGCAACAAAATAATATCTTCTATATGTTCATTTAATTCTTGTAAATTGAACCGATCTTCATAACTCAAACTCATGATCCGGTAAATCGTTGGATCTAAAAATTGTGCTGTAGCAAAACAAATCTCGTCCAAACTATCCATCAAGAGCTGTATCGGCAATATTTCAGCTTCTGTAAGTGAATGAAGCGCAAACATCTGCTCAATCTTTTGCATCAACCAATGTGGTAGACAGATTTGGCATTCGATATACGTTTGTAATAGCGGTGTCTGATAAATCTGCTGCTCTTGCATCAGCTGATCAAAAATTTGCGCTTCAACTGCTGTCATCTGTGCTAAAAACTGCTGAACACGCGCTGGCCCATTTAGATGTTGAAAAATCGACTGTAAGATCAATTGTCTAAATTGCTGTGCTTTTTCTCTGAGCAAGAGTGAATGTTGCGGCTTTAGGTCGCCAGTAAAAAAATACAATTCATGAAATAAGAAATCTTCTACTACTTCAATACATGGCACTGTCGTATGCAATTCAGCAATTTTGATGGGTCTAAATGGACTTCTAGGAAACTGATAGCCAATCGATTCACGACTTTGTAGCTGTAAGGTCCACAGTCCATTACACAGTTGAATGCGGTGCTGCTCTTGTTCAATTTTAAAGATATTTTGTGAATTGAGTGCTGTAGCAAGATCCATTTGCTCTTGATACAACTGCTTTAAACTTGGAGATATTCGAATAAGTTGCCGAGCAATATGCTCAAGCTGCGGGGTCAAGCTGTTCTGTTCCATCTTCCGCCCTAACGATCGTTGATTATTTTTCAACCTTCACTATAGTCAAAGTTTAATACTCCGACTACTGCCATTAATCGGCCAAAATGATGTTCATAAGGTCAATGCAAAGGCATTAGTTTGAAATACCGAAAGACAAATGTTGTGACTCATTCTCTATGATTTTGAGCTGTGACGGATAAAAAATAGATAAAGTTTCAGAGTAGTCACTATTATTGATCTGTAGAATGTTGTTCTGCACGGATTCTTTTGAGCTGTTCTATCGCAGTGTAAATATCTTGTTGTAGAGCCTCTCGATAACGCTTTAAATCCTCCACACTCTGAATATGACTTAAACTTTGACGGGGTAAAAATTGAAAATAGAACGGAATGCGCTTGGGGATAATCCGTTTGGGTAAAGACGGAATCACATCACCATGGCGTAATAATTTATCGAGTTTTTGTATTTTTAATAGTTGTTTAAACCAACGATGTTCAACGATCACACTGGCATCGAAACCCAGTTCAAAGACTTCATCCCCACCTAAAGCGGCAAAAGGCACGATGTCATAATTAAATTCTTGAGCCAGTTTTAAAAAGCCATAACGTTGCTTCCAGATCAGTTGATAGGCTTCTCCTTTTCGCTTCAATACCTCTCGACCGCCGCCGGGAAAAACTAAAATGGAATAGCCTTGTTGCATCACTGTTCTGACATAGTCCTGAATACCTTGGACTGCACCGAACTTTTTGACCATGCCACGCCAACCGGGCAAATAAAAATGGCTATGATCAGCAATACTAACCACAGCCACTTTATGTTCATTGTAGAGATAATCAATAATCACCGGTGAATCGAGTACACCGTAAATTGTGTGATTCCCTACATACATTGCAGGTTTAGATGCATCGATGTATTCAGCGCCTAAAAATGTTGGCGTGAAATACATGCGGGATAAAGCGCTTAAACGCTTTATCCATTTTGCATCATGTTCAACCTGCAAATGTACCGACCTTAGGCAGCATCATGTTTTTGAACAAGTATAGAACCTACTGAGTAGCCTGCACCAAATGAGCAAAGTACACCGTATTCGCCATGGTTTACTTCATTCGCAGTACGGTGCAATGCAATAATGACGCCTGCAGAAGAAGTATTGGCAAATTCATCAAGAATGATTGGCACAAGGTCTGGCTGAGCATGTTCTTTACCTACAACCAGTTTCAGAATCAATTCATTCATGCTGGCATTTGCTTGGTGTAACCAGAAGCGTTTTACATCTGTTGCCGCAATTTTATTGTCATCCAATTGCTTAGTGATCATTTTCGCCACTAATGGACACACTTCTTTAAATACTTTACGACCGTCTTGACGGAAACGGTTGTTGTCGATGTCAGCATCGACTTCACTCATATTTAAGTAACCGAAGTTGTTACGAATGTTGTTTGAGAACTGAGTAAACAGGTCAATATCCAACACTTCAAAACCAGCTTTGGTTTCAGTTTCTTCAATGATCGAAGCCGTTGCAACGTCACCAAAAATGAAGTGACAGTCACGCATACGGAAATCTGTATGACCAGACGTGATCTCAACGTTCACCAATAACACGCGACGAGCACCTGATTTGATCGCGTCATAGGCTTGTTTGATACCAAAAGTTGCAGCTGAACATGCAACGTTCATGTCATATGCATAGCCCTGAATACCCAATGCAGTTTGGATTTCAATCGCTACAGCAGGATAAGCACGTTGAATATTTGAACAAGACAAAATCACTACATCGATGTCTTCTGCAGTCACGCCTGCATTTTCCATCGCTTGTTTAGCCGCAGCAACACCCCATTCCGCTTGTAGCGAAATTTCATCATTTGGACGTTCATGTAGCACTGGGCGTAAACGTTTTGGATCTAAAATACCGCTTTTTTCAGCAACATAACGTGCTTTCACGCCAGACGCTTTTTCGATAAATTCTGCACTTGAACCACGGCGCGCTTCTAGCTCACCGGCTTCAATTTTTTCAGCATTGTCGCTGTTGTACTGTTCCACATAAGCATTTAAAGCTTCAACTAACTCTTCGTTAGTAATTACGTCTTCTGGATGATAAAGACCTGTACCCGTAATGCGGATGCCCATGTAAAACTCCTTTTAGAAATTACCTATATCTTAACTGATTCCGAGCTTATCCCATACTTTTTGCAAGCGGGATGGAGAAATTGGCATCTTGGTCTTCATTGGTTGAGAGAAAATAGAGATGCGTAACTCCTCAACCATGAAATACAATTCTTTAAGGCGAGTGTCATTTTTAAACTTAAATAATTTTTCCATCCATGGGTCAACTTGATCAATGGCAGAATTGTCCCTTTGTAGGTTATTTGGCAAGCGGTCTAAACGCAAGACTAATGCCTTCAAATATCTTGGAAATTCGAGCCACACATCGGAAGTTTTGCCATAAACAAAATCTGAAAGTTGCATCAAATCGAGTTGATCTTCAATGTCATCAATGTTCTTTCCAAACACAGAATCATCTAAAACCAACAATTTCCGACGTATATCCTGCCATTGAATATAGGTTTCAGTTAAAACGGCTAATGCTTGTTGCCCATGGGTTAAGAAAGATTTCTTTACATTCAAAATCAGGTTTTGGTACTCCTGCACATTGACAGGTAGCTCATTTATTGCAAGCTGAAGTGTGGCATAAACTAACATTTGCTCTAGTTTGGCTTTGTCGCCTAGCGGTGAATAAGCCAATGCCAAGGGTTTAGAAATCTGTTTTTTCAACTGACGAACTAAGTCACCCAACTGCATATGAACCAAACGAATGATTCCTTCGCGGTGTTGTTTGACTGCTTCAAATTGGTCATTGAAAGTCTGAATCACCACACCCGATTCATCTTTGGCATCCAACTCTGCAAAGCCTTTGACTGGAACAAGCGCTTGGTATTGTTTCACCACCACACCCGTGACTTTTTGTGATGCTTCGAACACAAAATTATCAGGGAAGGTTTTAAACTCACCTTTTAACTGTTTGACTGGGCTATGAGTTTCCGTACGACAGCGTGCTTTGAGTTCATCTAGATCACGACCTTGCTCAATCACACGGCCTTTTTCATCAATGACTTTGATTAAAGGCAGCAGATATTGCTCAACGCGCTCCCAAGAAAAGTCCTTATCTGTGATTTGCTCACCACGTAGTTGGAACGCCAAGAAACTAAAAATATGCTCGCGCAAATGCACGGCATCGACACGATCCATTAATTTACGCGCTGTATCTGGTATTGGCACCAAGTGACGGCGTTTATCCTTAGGCAATGCTTTAAGCAAGGCTTCAATCAGGTCTTGTCGCCAACCAGGTATACCCCATGACCAAATATTTTCATCCACTTGCGGCAAAGCTTGAACTGGAATTTTGACCGTTGCACCATCTTCATCATGACTTGGGTCAAAACGATAACTTGCAGCCAAACGCAGCTCACCATTGCGTAGGTAGTCTGGAAATTGCTGAGTCGTTGGACGGTCATTCATCCAAAGCGAATCATCATCGATAAATAAATGACGCGGATTTTGCGGTTCTACCGTTGCACGCCAGTCTTCAAAACTACGACGACTTGCCACCTCTTCAGGCACTTTAGCAGCATAGAACTGGTAGATGGTTTCTTCATCCACCACCAAATCACGACGACGCAGTTTATCTTCAACGCGCTCAACTTCTTCGAGTTTTAATAAATTGTGTTTTAAGAACGGTGGCGTAATACCCAAATGTCCCGTCGTCAACGCATCTCGTAGGAAAATTTCATGCGCCGCAGGATGATCCACTTTTTCATAATTTATTTGACGACGTGGCTCAATAATCAAACCAAACAAAGAAATTTGATCATAGGCATTGACTACACCAGATTTTTTCGACCAATGCGGCTCAAAATAATGATGCTTCAATAAATCGCCTGCAGCCAATAAAATCCATTCAGGTTCAATTTTCGCCAATGTACGAAGATATACCT
This sequence comes from Acinetobacter sp. YH12129, assembly GCF_013418685.1. Lineage (NCBI taxonomy): Bacteria > Pseudomonadati > Pseudomonadota > Gammaproteobacteria > Moraxellales > Moraxellaceae > Acinetobacter > Acinetobacter sp. YH12129. The sequence goes on along the minus strand of NZ_VPBP01000013.1, from coordinate 23,841 downwards.
GAGAGGTTTCCACCATCTCAAAAGCCATGACCCAAGGTGTATTGGTTTTATGCAAAGTTGATGCAGGGAAAATGCGTGCCTTTTGCTGACGCACTGCCATGAACACATTACGTTCATCGGTTTTGTTGGCAATAAATGAAAGTAAACCCGTTAATAACGCACGGTGCAGATTTTCATAATTGGCCTTCTTTTCATTAAAGGACAGTTTTAAGCCCTGAGCCAAATCCACCAATTGCTCATGGGTTTTTTTCCACTCACGGAGGCGTAACCAACTCAGGAAATGGTTGCGTGCAAAAGTTCGACGCTTATTTTCACTCATGTCACGATTTGCGACTAGAGCTTCCCATAATTTGATATAGAACAAGAAATCCGAGTCAGCTTCACGGAACAAAGCATGTTTCTGATCGGCCTGCATTTGTTTATCCGCAGGACGTTCACGTGGATCTTGTACCGCTAAAGCAGCGACAATAATTAAGACTTCATTTAATACGCCAAAATGCGCTCCACCCAAAATCATCCGTGCAAGACGTGGGTCAATCGGCATTTTTGCCATTTGCTGACCAATTTTGGTTAAACCACCACCCTTCGCCGGAGGAAGCCCCCCTTTTGTAAAGGGGGATTTAGGGGGATTACTTTCAATAGAATCTCCCCCAACCCCTCTTTGCGAAAGAGGGGCTTTCCCTTTCTCAACCATCGCCCCAAGCTCAATCAAAAGCTTACGACCATCATTCACCAAACGATGATCTGGCGGCTCAATAAAATCAAAGTCTTCTAATTCACCAAAGCCCAAACTTTGCATTTGCAAAATAACCGAGGCCAAGTTGGTTCGTTTAATCTCAGGCTCGGTAAATTCAGGACGACTCATAAAGTCTTCTTCTGAATATAGTCGAATACACACACCCGGCGCGATACGACCACAACGACCTTTACGCTGATTTGCTGCCGCCTGTGATACAGCCTCAATCGGTAGACGCTGTACACGTGAGCGATAGTTATAACGGGATATCCGTGCAAAGCCACTATCAACTACGTAGCGAATATTCGGTACGGTTAAAGCCGTTTCTGCCACGTTGGTGGCAATAATAATACGTCGCCCACCGCCTGATGGATTAAAGATCTTTTGCTGTTCTGCCAAAGCCAATCGAGCATATAAAGGTAAAACTTCGGTATGTCTTGGCCCAAACTTTTGCAGTGTTTCCTGTAACTCACGAATTTCTTGTTCAGTGCTGGCAAAAATCAAAATGTCGGCATGTTCAGGATGACCTTTTTCCTGCGCATCTTGAAAACATTCTTCTACAGCTGAAACCACGGCACGAGGTAAATTTTCTTCAAAATCGTCAAATTCATCATCATCACTACCGACAATGCTCAGCTCTGAAATCGGACGATAACGCAATTCTACAGGGAAGCTTCGACCTTCGACCTCAAAAATAGGTGCCCCATTAAAGTAATTCGAGAATCGATTTACGTCTAAAGTTGCTGAAGTAATAATGACTTTGAGATCTTTACGACGAGGCAAGAGCTGTTTGAGATAGCCCATGATGAAGTCGATATTCAGCGAACGTTCATGTGCTTCATCGATAATAATCGTGTCATATTTATTTAAGAATCGGTCATTGGCCAGTTCAGCCAATAAAATACCATCGGTCATTAACCGAACGATGGAATCTTGTGAACCTTGTTCATTGAAACGAACTTTAAAGGAGATCGACTCCCCCAGCTTTTCGCCCACTTCTTCTGCAATACGTTGCGAAACACTACGCGCTGCTAGTCGACGGGGTTGAGTATGGCCAATCAAACCCGTTAAACCACGACCTGCAAGCATGGCAATTTGAGGCAACTGTGTGGTTTTACCCGAACCGGTTTCACCTGCCACAATAATCACTTGATGCTTTTGAATCGCATCGATCAGTTTGTCTGCATACTGCGTAACAGGTAAGTCTTGATTTAATTTAATATTTGGGATGCGGGCAATCCGTTCGCGGACTTTCGCATTCGACTTTTCAAACAGTTCTTTATGCTGCTTTTCGTTGGCGTCTTTTCCCTTACGCAATCGATTTAAACGGTGAACATCACGAGCCATCACCATCTGATCTACATTTAAATCTTTCGCCACCAAGAATACGCCTTACAACTACATGAAACCCGATATTCTACTCGGTTTCATCGCATTTCCCAATGCAACAATTGAAAACCCGAAGTGAATTTATCTGGCGCGACTGGCGTGGTGCGGTTTAGATCTCAAATCTGAAAATAGGATGAATTCGCCATATCCCCCTTCATCCGCCTAATTGAACAAAAGAAATGCTTCGCTGATGAGCGAATCGGCATGCCTAAAGATGGATTAAATCAACAATAGAAAAATTTAAATCACTTTTTTTAAATTTTACCCTTGAATTTTAAGGGGTGTGACTTCATGTCTGTGTAGGGCGTTTAGGGTAGTTCCTGTCATTTAATCCTCACACAACTGCGGTTAAATGAGATGAAATACTGGTCTATTGGGAAATGAGTAAATCACTATTAATTCGGATTTTCCGATATTAGTTATGTAAAAATACTATTTCAGCAATAAGAAAAATTTCTGTACCCTATTGGAAATCAAAAACAAACCTCAATCATGGAGACAATGATGAGCTTAATTAATACTGAAGTTAAACCGTTTAAAGCTACTGCATTCCAAAATGGTCAATTCATCGAAGTAACTGAAGCTGATCTTAAAGGTAAATGGTCTGTTGTATTCTTCTACCCAGCTGACTTCACTTTCGTTTGCCCAACTGAACTTGGTGACCTTGCTGACAACTATGCAGAATTCCAAAAACTAGGTGTTGAAATCTACTCAGTTTCTACTGACACTCATTTCACTCACAAAGCTTGGCACGATTCTTCAGAAGAAATCAAAAAAATCCAATACGTAATGGTTGGTGATGCGAACTGGACTCTTGCTAAAAACTTTGACGTATTAATCGAAGCTGACGGTCTTGCTGATCGTGGTACTTTCGTTATCGATCCAGAAGGTAAAATCCAAATCGTTGAAATCAACGCTGGTGGTATCGGTCGTGATGCTCAAGAACTTCTTCGTAAAGTTAAAGCAGCTCAATACGTACACGCTCACCCAGGCGAAGTTTGCCCAGCTAAATGGAAAGAAGGCGACGCAACTCTTGCTCCTTCAATCGACCTAGTTGGTAAAATCTAATCTGTATTAGATTGAACTGATTCAAAAACCACGCTTTTAGCGTGGTTTTTTTATGCCTATTATTGGCGAGTATGTACCTCTATACACCCTACGCAGTTCACACTTTATTCATACAGCTATAACGCCCTAGCACTTTCCATCTATCTATAGATATTCATCAACTTAGCACTTACACAAATATAATAAAAATGCGCCTCATACCTGATGGTTTAGACTTACATCTTTGTCGGTATTTCAGTATTTTTAACTTGAATTTTAGGTCAATTGCTTATTTCAGGAAGATGTAAGCCCATGAAAAAATATTTCGTCTCGATCAGTTTAATTTTATGTTCGTTTACGACTTTTGCTGCCGTGAACTGCGAAGGTGAAATTAAAAACCAAAGTATTCGTGAAGATATTAAAGTCAAAAAAAATTGTCAGCTTGAAGGTTTAATTGTTCATGGCAACGTTATTTTAGAAAATGGCGCCAGTGTTGAACTGCATGACAACCACATCAAAGGCAATATTGAATCGAATAAAAATTTTACTAAGATCATTGCCAATCATAACAATATCAGTGGCAATGTCGATTTTACGACAGGGAAAAACATCCAACTCCTCAATAACCAAATTTCAGGCGACCTCACATTAAAGAAAAATAATGGCAATATTGTGCTAAATAATAATGAAATCGCAGGTAATTTAATTTGTCTTGAAAATGCTTTTTCAATTAATGGCAGCAACAACCAAGTCAAAGGCAATAAATCAGAACAATGCCGTAGTTTTTAACTCTCCTTACACTAATATGGGAGAATGACGCTTATGGCATTTCTCTGAACTGGCATTATTTTTATCAAATTAGTTGATAAAGAAATGAAAAAAAATGTGAGATAAAACATTATTTTTTAACAATTCTGCAATACTCCACGCCCTGAATTTGTCTTAATTTCAAATGAGATAAACCTTTAACTGCAGTATGACTATAACAACGCAATAAGGGGGTGGCTTATGACAACAACTGTTGTAACTTCTTGGAAATACAGTTCTTCTTCACGTTACTTAAAAATATTTTATGCGAATGGTTCTGGGGATCTCTTTTATCCAGTTTCACCTTTTATTTATGATAATTTACTTCGATGTAGTGATAAAACGGCATTTGTCCACAAATATCTAGAATATGATCTACATTTTTCACGAGTAAGCTTACAGGGTTAAACCGCTACAAGCTTAGCGCTATAGCAACAGTATTTTATTAATTAAAAAATATTTTCGATCAAATCAGGGCTGAATGCCCTGATTTTTAGTTGCGCCAACTCACCATAAAAAGCCCTGCACCCACATTTAATGTCGTACTGATAAAACGATCATCCGCTTCAACACGTTGGATAAATTCAGCGACCTCATTGGCATGTGATAGCACATTGTCCACGACTAACACGCCTCTTTGAGCTTGTATCAATTCAGCTAAATATGGCCAATACGCCACATATGCATCACGTTCTGCATCTAATAAAATGAAGTCATAACGCTGATTTAACTGCTGTAAAAAATGCAGTGCATCGCCCTGATGAAATTCGATGTATTCGGCTAAGCTTAAATTTGCCGCATGTTGTTTAGCTTGTTCGATACGCGCTGCATCAATTTCAATGGTTTCGACCCGCCCTTGTGTAGACTGCGCAGCATCTGCTAACCACAGCGTGGAATAGCCTGTAGATGTTCCAATTTCCAAGATTTGTTTGGCTTGTTTTAAGCGAATTTGCATAGCCAAAAACAGTGCAGACTCAGGCTCAATATTTCGGTAACGCGCAAGTCGGTGATTTTGCGCAGCATCGTGAGCACTAAAGTCTGCATAGAGTTGTTGCGTATAGTTTTTAAAATTTGTATCCATGCTTATGATTCTATCCTTTTGCTATTTCATTCATATTTATAAATTGAAGTACTAAATATCTACTTAGTGGGTTTCTTGGATCAGCTTAAAACGTGGAATTACTTCACCATCAATTTCAACGGTTTCCATAAACATCTCTAAGGGTCTGACCCACATGGAATAGTCGTCATACAAGCACTGATAGACCACAACTTTTTCACGCGTTTCACTATGTGTTGCAACATGAAAGACTTGATACAACTGACCTTTATAATGCTGATAAATCCCTTTCTTAACCTGCATGTCATTTCCTTAAAAAGTTCTCAATACAATAGCGTTGACTCTAGCATTCTCTCGCTTAAAGCGCGATGAATTCGTTTATTTTTCCACTATTTAACTTGTATTTCTCGATAGTGGCCCAATATTGACTGCATTCACATCGGTATATTCTTATGATTTAGAAAGAAATTTAACTATTTGATTTGTAAAACCGATTAATTTTATAAAAACAAACCGTTTCACCTATTTAATGGTTTGTTCTATCATTCTCTCATCAAATAAATTTACTCCTCTGGAGACGTTAGCAATGTTAGATCAAAATACTTCTGCTCAATTAAAAACCTTACTTGAACGCCTTGAAGGCCCGATTGAAATCGTCGCGACTTTAAACGGCACGGACAAATCAGACAAAATTAAAGAATTGGTAACTGAAGTTGCCGCTTTATCTGATTTAGTGACTGCACGTTTTGATGGTAACAACAGCCGTGCGCCAAGCTTTGGTATTGCAAAAGCAGGTGAAACACCACGTGTATTCTTCGCAGGTTTGCCGATGGGCCATGAGTTCACGTCCTTGATTCTAGCTTTGCTACAAACTTCAGGTTATGCACCGAAAGTTTCTGACGAAGTACTGAACACTATCAAAGGTCTAGGTCTTAAAACTGACTTTGATGTGTTTGTATCTTTAAGCTGCCATAACTGTCCTGACGTGGTTCAAGCACTTAACTTGATCGCAATTTACAACCCGGGTACAACTGCAACCATGATTGATGGTGCATTCTTCCAAGAAGAAGTGGAAGAACGCAAAATCATGGCTGTACCGATGGTATTCCAAGACGGTGAGCACATTGGTCAAGGTCGTATGACCTTGGAAGAAATCATTGCTAAATTAGACACCAACTCTGCCGCAAAAGATGCTGAAAAGTTAAATGCCAAAGAAGCCTTTGATGTTCTTGTGATTGGTGGCGGCCCTGCGGGGAATACTTCTGCAATCTATGCAGCACGTAAAGGCATTAAAACAGGTATCGTGGCTGAACGCATGGGCGGTCAGGTCATGGATACGATGGACATTGAAAACTTCACGTCGATTCAAAAGACTCAAGGTCCTAAGTTTGCTGCTGAAATGGAAGCACATGTACGTGAGTACGGTGTGGACATTATGAACTTGCAACGTGTATCTGACATCAAAGGTGCTGACCAAACAGCCAATGGCTTAGTTGAAGTGACTTTAGAGAATGGTGCAAAACTTGAATCTAAAACAGTGATTCTTTCAACAGGTGCACGTTGGAGAGAGATGAATGTTCCAGGTGAGCAAGAATACCGTACTCGTGGTGTTGCATACTGCCCACACTGTGACGGTCCATTGTTTAAAGGTAAACGTGTTGCAGTCATAGGTGGTGGTAACTCAGGTGTCGAAGCGGCGATTGACCTTGCTGGTATTGTAGAACATGTAACACTTGTTGAGTTTGATACCAAGCTTCGTGCTGACCAAGTCCTTCAAGACAAGTTAAATAGCTTACCGAACACCACTGTGATCATGAATGCATTGTCTACAGAAGTGGTCGGTGATGGTTCACAAGTGACTGCACTGAACTACAAAGACCGTGCAACAGATGAAATCAAAACGATTGAATTGGCTGGTATCTTTGTACAAATCGGTTTGTTACCAAACACTGATTTCTTAAAAGAAACAGCGGTTGAACTTTCAAACCGTGGTGAGATCGTAATTAACGAGCGTAACGAAACCAATGTAAAAGGTGTATTTGCTGCCGGTGACTGTACAACAGTACCTTACAAACAAATCATCATTGCGACAGGTGAAGGCGCGAAAGCATCATTATCTGCTTTTGATTACATCATCCGTTCTGGTCAATAATTCAGTTTAAACAGAACAACAAAAGCCAGTTTTCGAACTGGCTTTTTTTATGACTGAAAATTCATGTCTTGTTTCATATTTAAATTATCAATAAAACAATTATTTAACTCTCTGACGCTTTTCACTTACACAATAATGAGCAAAACAAACCGTTTAAAACTTGTACAGCAGCTTATTTGCACATTAAGATAAAACAATCATCACGGATTGATGGTTGACAATAACAACAAGAATGTTGGTCAAATTCGACTAAATGGAGAAAAGCAATGCACTATCAATATCACTGTGCTTGTTGCAATAAAGTATTGGCTTCAAGCGATAAAGAATGTTCCGAATGTGGCTCGCATAATATCCGTAGCCCATATGGCTTTTGGATATTTTGCATACTCAGTTGTTTGGCTGTTGCCATTCTATTTAAGAGTGTCCAAGTGTATTTGCAACAGCACGATACTGAAGCTACAACCCAACTCAACATCTTTGAAGTACTCAAGCAGGATGGTAAAAATTAAGCTTTTTTACAACAGCCAAATATAGCCCCATGAACAGGCTGGCAATGTGTAAAATTTTAGCTAAGCTGAATTTAAGCACCGTTATCGGGTTGCTTTAAAGTCATTCAAAGAGATAAATTAAAATGATGAAAGCCTGAATGATTTCAGGCTTTTTTATGCGCTAGCATCGCCCTGCTCACTTATCTTCACGAGGAAAATTCTTTAAACTATGGCAATAGCAATGAGGTTCTAGACGATGGTGCAGTTAATCAAAAAAGGCGGTTTGCGTGAACGCGCCAATCGTAGCCGATCATACAAAGGCTCTGAAAATACCGAAACCACCCTCAAACCGAACCGTTATCGTGATCATGATCATGCTGAAACTACCAATGTTGCACAAGATCCATCAAATATAGCACCGTCTAAAGACCAAGATCAAACCAATCCAGAGCAATAAAATTGGCACATAAAAAAAGCCAAGTTCTAATACTTGGCTTTCGCTTTGCTGACAGCAATATGTTTGCAGCTATTGAAGATTGAACATTCTAATTGCGTCGAACCACAGCCAAATCGCAAAAATTAAAAATAACGCCCCTGAAACCACATCAATATAACTACCCGAACGTTGGTAGAGTGCTTTAATTTTAGGCAAAGACATAATCATCATAAACAGACTAAACACAATAAAAGTTTGAATCGGAATGATGACAGCAAGCTGTGCTTTTAGGTTACTACTGGCTGATGAACTCAACGCCAGTGAGAACACACTACTAAAATAGATCAGTGTTTTCGGATTAGCTAAATTCGTAAATAAACCTAATAAGAAATAATTTTCAGTATTCTGCTGACTTAAGGCCTGCCCATCTTCTAAATTGGCTGTTTGATTTAAACTTTTAAGCCCACCACTAAACATCGCCCAACCCATTTTCGCTAAGAAAAATCCACCAACAGCCATTAAAACTTGTTGTATCCATGGAAATTGCTCAACCAGAACCGTAAAGCCCAATAAGGTTAAAACGACCCACACCACAATCCCGACAGAGATCCCCGCAATAATTTTTAAGGTATTTGCACGCGTTGTTGATGCTGCACTTTTAGCAATTAATAATACATCTGGACCGGGACTCAACTGCGCAACAAAATGAAGCACACAGATGGTGAATAACAGTGACATGCAAGCTGATTCATTTGAATTAAAACGTGAAGATTATATCGCTTGTTCAATTTTTTTGTTGGCAACACAAGGTTTATTTTTAGGCCGTATCAAAATTTACGCAAAAAAAAAGCCGAATACACATTCGGCCTTTCATACTGAGTTAATTATTTTTTATTGACATCTTTCAGTTCAATTTGTTTCGCATCTGGCGTCACTTCACGAGCTTCACCATCAATAACGGATGAATCACGACCTGATTGCTGATTTTGCATATCTTGCATTTGACGCATCATATCTGCAAATGGGTTCTGACCCTGAGCACCGCCCATGCCTCCCATATCGCCCATCATGCCACCCATCATTTTTTCCATCATGGCTTGCTGACGCTTCATCATTGTTTTCATCATGACTGCTTTCATGGCATTTTGTACAGGTGGAATCAAAATAAGTAATGCCATAATATCTGAGATTAGACCCGGTAACAGCAATAAGAAACCAGCCAAAATTTTTGGTAAATTTCCAGTTAAAGCTGGATCATTACTCATTTGACCTGCTTGCATTTGCTGCATTTGAGGCATCAGACCTGATGAATATTTACGGATAATATTCATCCCTATAAAGAAGGCCACCACGAACCAGAAAAAGACATACCACATGCTGCCGACGAGGTCGCCCACACCGATCCAGACAAACACTTCCAGGATCAAGCCTGCTAAAATCAGAAGAAATAATTTCATGAAAATTAAACAAATCTCAGTAAATTAATTTAAGGTGTTGCGTTCAACTGCTCAATCACTATCAAGCTTTTTTGACACGCTTATGTAACAATATGGGCATTATTTTATTTTTAAAGGGCAAATAGGGCAAACATGTCATTAATTATCGGTATTGACCCTGGGTCTCGCCTAACTGGTTACGGCATCATCGAGAAGGATGGCTCTAAACTACGTTTTGTCGATGCTGGCACCATTCGTACCGAAACAACAGAAATGCCTGAACGCTTAAAACGTATCTTTGCTGGTATTGATCGCATCGTAAAGTTTCACGGGCCTACTGAAGCTGCTGTTGAACAAGTCTTTATGGCTCAAAACCCTGACTCAGCCCTAAAACTAGGTCAAGCACGCGGTGCTGCCATTGCCGCTTTAACCAATTTAGATTTACAAGTCGCTGAATATACTGCACGTCAAATCAAACAATCTGTGGTCGGCTATGGGGCTGCTGATAAAGAGCAAGTCCAAATGATGGTTATGCGCATTCTGAACCTAAGCATCAAACCCCAGCAGGATGCAGCCGATGCTTTGGCTGCCGCAATTTGTCATGCGCATGCGTCTGGTAGTATGAGTAAAATGGCTGTACTGAATGCCTTAGGTGGTATGGCTCGCGGCCGAAGTCGTGTAAGCACTCGACGTCGGTAAATAATCGTCAAATCATATAGTTCAGTAATTCATTCTGTTTTCAAAAGCCCACCTAATCTAGTGATCAAATTTAGCGAATCATTTTAAAACCGCTATAGTCTAATTCATGCATTGGAATTTCTTGCTGATCGATTTTAGTCACGTCTGCTCGTAACGGCCCCACCAGACTGTGTTTCAGTATTTTATGAATGGCGTCTTCAGTTCCTATAATCAGCGCTTCAACTTCGCCCGTCGCTAGATTTTTCACATAGCCATTTAAACCGAGTGCAAGCGCTTGCTGCTCAAACCAACGACGGTAGCCAACACCCTGCACTTTACCTTGAATTCTCAATTTAACTGCATGCATTTTAGTCTTTAACTCCTGAATGATTAACCACATGATAAACCGCTTGGGCCATATCCTGCGCTTGCAAACCACGCATCCCCGGCTTCGCCAATACATCACCTGCTAAAGCATGCAGGCTTACGATTTCATGCAGATGTATTTGCTGATGGAATTGTGCTTTTAAACTTGCAATCATCCCTGCAAGCACATCTCCCATACCGCCTGTACCCATTCCTGCATTACCTGCGGTGCAAATCCAAAGCTGATCTTCAAGTATTAAGCTGCCTGCGCCTTTAAGCACCCATTGACCTTGAAATTTTTCTTTTAAATACTGAATTGCTTGTACACGATCTGCTTCAACTTCAGCAGTAGTTATACCCAGTAATTTCGCAGCTTCACCCGGATGTGGCGTTGCATAGGTTCGTGCATTCAAATTTTTAGGTGCTTCAGCTAGAAACCATAAGGCATCTGCATCCAAAACAATTTCCAAGGTTGACTGCTGAATCAATGGAAACCATGACTGAAACTGCTGTTGTGCCCAATCGTCACGACCAAGCCCCATGCCAAAGCTAATCGCATCGACTTGATCGATCAGTTGCCGAATTGCTTCTGTAGTTAATGCATTGATATCGCGTAGCATAATATTCGGTGCGCGCGCCAAAATAGCGGTGTGATGTCGTGCATCACAAACAACCGTAACCTTACCTGCACCTGCATGGAATGCAGCCTCAGCAGCCATAATCACCGCCCCACCCATTTCTGCATGGCCACCAACAACCAAAACATGGCCATAACTGCCTTTATGACCAAAGGCTTGACGCGCAGGTAAGGCTATTTTCTGCGGCGACAAATGAGCAAGTGGCTCTAGCTCTGCATCAGTCGGTATACATGCCATCACCGAAACTTCACCTGCATATTCTTTCGCTTGACCTGTAAATAGCCCTGCTTTTAAACCCAATGCCGTAAAGGTATAATCGGCTTGAAATGCGATGGGTAAAGGCTGCCCTGTATTGGCATGTAATCCGCTTGGAATATCAATCGCAATTTTGAGTCCCATGCATGCATTCAATCGTTGAATAATGGCTTGCCATTCGCTAGAAAGTTCACGATTGAGTCCTATACCAAATAATGCGTCGATATAGACGTCATAATCTCGCTGAAAATCAAAATGTGTATAGATCTTAAGCTTGTGATCTATCGCTTCCTGTACTGCAGAATGTAAGTCCTTCGATGCCCCTATTTCAGCGGCATAGATATCAACTTGAAAGCCTGCTGGCTGTAGGTATTGCGCTGTAAGATAGCCATCACCTGCGTTGTTGCCCTGCCCACAACACACTGCAATATTTTTTAAATTTTGCTGCTTTAACATTGGAATGAGTTGCTGAGCAATCGACCATGCAACCTGCTGCATCAGACCATAACTGCTATTGTGCTGAGCAAACCAACGCTGCTCCCAAGCTTGAATACTTTGGCTAAGATAAACAGGGCTATGGTAAACTTGCAGACGCATTGTTTTTCCTTGTTATGATTATGGCCGCTTCAACTCCTGCACAAAAAATTCCTGTCGATCAATATGATCCAGAAACCCTAAAAGCATGGATTAAAGCACAAGCCTTAAATTTAGGTTTTTCTGATTGTGTCATCGCAAAGCCAGATGCTCAAGAGGAACTCCCTCGTTTTAAAGAATATTTAGAACGTGGTTATCATTGCGATATGAAATTCCTAGAGGAAAACCTTGAAAAACGTGCCAATCCTGCACTTTTAGTCCCCGGCACCCGCAGTATCATTTGTGTCCGCATGGATTATTTGGTCGAAACCCCAAAACCACGTTATGTTCCTAATGAGCCAAATGCAGCCATCATTGCACGCTATGCACGAGGTCGTGACTACCACAAAGTCATGCGTGGTCGTTTAAAAACCTTGTCGAATATCATCCGTGAAAAAATCGGAGATTTTGAATCTAGACCCTTTGCCGACTCTGCACCAGTGTTTGAAAAATCCTTAGCTGAAAATGCAGGCATGGGCTGGACAGGCAAACACACCTTACTGATCCATAAAAAATCAGGCTCATTTTTTGTATTAGGTGAGCTGTTTACATCACTCGATTTGCCTTTTGATTCTCCGACAACCAAACATTGTGGTTCATGCACAGCCTGTATTGATATCTGTCCAACTCAGGCCATCGTTGAGCCCTATATGTTAGATGCACGTAAATGCATTGCCTACTTAACCATCGAATATAAAGGCATCATTCCTGAAGAATTACGCCGTGGCATTGGCAACCGTGTGTTTGGCTGTGATGACTGTCAACTTATCTGTCCATGGAATAGCTTTGCGCATAAAACTCAAATTGAGGACTTTTATCCACGTCATGGTCTCGATCAAGTGAGTTTATTAGATCTTTGGCAATGGGATGAAGCCACCTTTTTAAGCTGCACTGAAGGCAGTCCTATCCGACGAACAGGCTATCAAAGCTTTATGCGAAATATCGCCATTGGCTTAGGCAATGCACCATACAGTTCAAATATTGTTCAATCATTAAAAAATTCTCGCGAAAAACATGACGCGATTGTGCAAGTTCATATTGATTGGGCAATTACAGAACAAAACTCAAAGATGCTTTAATGGATTTGATTCTATATTTTCTAGATCCTTACAAAGTTTTCATTTAAGCTAAAATTTAGTGACGCAATCAAAGAAACTTAATTTTTCATCTTAAAATAAACATTGCAGCGATTGTGCTGGCATTTAACACAACTTTGTAAGTATCTCAAATATCAAAAGTTCTTTAAAAAAGCCATTTCAATGTACTTTAGCCAACTTTCAATGTTACAAAATAGTCTTGGAAGTCTGCAAATTTTACGTATGATGATCTGCATTAGGCAGAAAATATGGATCATTTATGAGCTACCGAAATGACTGGACACACCCAGAAATACAAGAGTTGTATCAACAACCATTGATGGATTTATTATTCCGAGCACAGACCATTCACCGTGAATATTTCCAAGCCAATCATATTCAAGTCAGCACCTTACTTTCGATTAAAACCGGTAAGTGCCCTGAAGACTGTAAATATTGCTCTCAGTCTGCACATTATGACTCTGGATTAGAAGCTGAAAAACGTCTGGCTGTGGAAAAAGTCATCAATGAAGCGAAAGCTGCGCTTGCCTCAGGTTCTTCGCGTTTTTGTATGGGCGCTGCATGGCGCAATCCACATGAACGGGACATGCCCTATGTGCTAGAAATGGTGCGTGAAGTCAAAGCGCTGGGACTTGAAACCTGTATGACCCTTGGCATGCTGAATCAGTCTCAAGCAGAGCGCCTACATGAGGCAGGCTTAGATTATTACAACCATAACCTCGATACCTCTCGTGAGTATTATCCCAATGTCATTAGCACGCGTAGCTATGATGACCGTTTAACGACGCTAGACTATGTTCGCCAATCTGGAATGAAAATCTGTAGCGGCGGAATTGTGGGCTTAGGTGAAAGCCGTGATGACCGTATCGCCTTCCTGATGGAGTTGGCAACGCTGCCGATTCACCCTGAATCTGTGCCGATCAATCTCCTTGTGCCTATTCAAGGTACCCCACTTGCTGATGTTGAGAAACTCGATGTCATCGAATGGATTCGCACCATTGCAGTCGCACGGATCATTATGCCAAAAAGCTATATTCGACTCTCTGCAGGTCGTGAATCCCTGAGTGATTCAGAACAAGCTTTGGCATTTATGGCAGGTGCAAATTCACTCTTTTCTGGTGAAAAACTACTGACCACGCCAAATGCAGGCGAAGGCAAAGATCAGCTTTTATTTAGCAAACTCGGTTTAGTGGCTGAACAGCCCAAACCAAATGCTGCACAGCTTTCAACTGATGCCATGCAAATGGCTTAAAATAAGCCCCGAAGTTCGGGGCTTAGTTCAATTGAATGATCAGTGATAGGTATCAAAGTGCAATGCAAGAGATGGTGCGAACAAATGAAATGGCTAAATCACCATGAGTAGGGAAAATATATCGTTTACTTAACAAAGTTATGTGCTGTTATTAAAATTCCATAGCCTGCATTTAAATAATCCCCTTCACGAATAATGTCTTGACCATTAGCATGTTGAACCACCAATTGCTGCTGAATCACATCATAATGAAAAGATTCAAAGCAATCCTGATGTTGTAATAACCATGCAATGGTATCTGCCATATTGGCATCGACGGTATAACGTTCGGCTTGAAAATCTTTACTCATATCTGCATAAAAACTGTGAATGTATTTCTATTTTAATGATTTCAATATTGACCGGCATTAAAAAAGTGAGCTTTCGCTCACTTTTTTTGGCTGAGACTCTGCATTACTTTGTCACACCGCACTTACGACATTCCTTGTGCGAACCGATTTCTTCCATTTGCTCGTATTCGTAAATATGCATGCAAAATAGTTTTCTGAATAATTGAAGCATGTTGTTAAAACTCCCGTTTATTTATTAATGTGCTTCTGAATATTTCGTCCTGAAATATTATGATCATGCCTAAACACGCCATAGCTAATTTATTATCATATTTTTCCAATGAGTCAAATATCTTTACTTTAAAATGACACAATTTCGGATAATCGGTTATTTTTAAGCCTGCCTTATATTCACCTGAGTTCTAAGGATTTTTATTAATATCAGCATCACAGATATAGATTAATTTTCAGCAAATTTCGCACAAAAAAAACTCTCCCTTAGGAGAGTTTTTTCAAATAGATGATCACATGAGTAACGTTATTCACAAGCCCAGATTTAAACGTTCTGACTGGCAAACTTCGCACGTGCAGCATGCAATTTTTTATAGCTATCAATCAGACGTAAATGACGATCTAAACCTTCAAGTTGCATATTGGTTTCAGTTAAACCGTAGAAGCGAAGACTGCCATCCATTGAACCAATCACTGCATCCATACGTTCGTCACCAAACATACGACGGAAATTATGTTCATAGTCATTGAGATCTAAGTCATCGTCCAATTCAACTTCTAAAACCACATTCATGCATTGATAGAACAAACCACGTTCAACTGTATTAGTGTTGTACTGAAGGAAGGTTTCGACCAACTCTTTTGCTTCTTCAAATTCTTGTAAGGCAATATAGATCAGTAGTTTGAGCTCAAGAACCGTTAATTGGCCCCATACGGTATTGTCATCAAACTCAATCCCGATGAGCGTCACAATATCCGTGTAATCATCCACCTCAAGCTCTTCTAAGCGCTCAACCAATGACACTAACTCGTCTTCATCTAGGCGATGAATGTTTAAAATATCCTCACGGAAGTCCAAAGCTTTGTTGGTGTTATCCCAAACCAAGTCTTCAACCAAATACACTTCAGAATAACCCGGAACCAAAATACGACATGCCGTAGCACCTAGATGCTGGTATACCGCCATATACACTTCTTTGCCCATGTCTTCTAGAATCGCAAACATCGCTGCAGCTTCTTCCGCATTGGCATTTTCACCTTCAGATGTGAAATCCCACTCTACAAAATCATAGTCTGATTGTGCGCTAAAGAATTTCCAAGACACCAAACCACTTGAGTCAATAAAGTGTTCTACAAAGTTATTTGGCTCAGTGACTGCATTTGAGCTAAACGTTGGTTTTGGTAGATCGTTTAGACCTTCAAAGCTTCGGCCTTGTAGAAGCTCGGTTAAGCTACGCTCTAAAGCTACTTCGAGTTTAGGGTGCGCACCAAAAGATGCAAAAACCCCACCAGTACGTGGGTTCATTAAGGTTACGCACATCACAGGGTACTGACCACCAAGTGAAGCATCTTTTACCAATACAGGAAAACCTTGTTCTTCTAAGCCTTGAATACCCGCAACAATACTTGGATATTTGGCTAAAACCTCTTCTGGTACATCTGGTAGAGCCAATTCACCTTCTAAAATCTCACGTTTGACCGCACGCTCAAAGATTTCCGATAAACATTGCACTTGAGCCTCAGCCAAGGTATTCCCTGCACTCATCCCGTTTGACAAGTATAAATTTTCAATCAAGTTTGATGGGAAATACACTGTTTCACCGTCGGACTGACGGACAAATGGAAGAGAGCAAATACCGCGTGCTATATTTCCTGAATTGGTGTCATATAGATGTGTACCTAATAACTCATTTTCTGGGTTATAAATTTCACGTGTGTAGTCATCTAAGATTTCAGTAGGTAACTCGCCTTCTGGGCCGGGTTGGAACCATTTTTCATCTGGATAATGCACAAAGTCAGCATTGGCAATCTCTTCACCCCAGAACTGGTCGTTATAGAAGAAGTTGCAATTGAGACGTTCAATAAATTCACCCAAAGCCGAAGCTAATGCGCTTTCTTTGGTTGAGCCTTTACCATTGGTAAAACACATGGGCGATTGTGCATCACGAATATGTAGAGACCAAACATTCGGCACGATGTTACGCCATGACGCGATTTCAATCTTCATGCCTAAACCAGCCAAAATACCTGACATATTGGCAATGGTTTCTTCTAATGGCAGATCTTTACCCGGAATAAACGTGGTACTGTCTGACGCTAAATTTGGCATAAGTAAAGCTTGTGCATCTGCATCAATGCTTTCTACTTCTTCAATGACAAACTCAGGACCAGTTTGAATCACTTTTTTAACCGTGCAGCGGTCAATTGAACGCAAAATACCTTGACGGTCCTTTTCAGAAATATCCGCAGGTAGTTCAACTTGAATTTTGAAAATTTGCTTATAGCGGTTTTCAGGATCAACAATATTATTTTGTGATAAGCGAATATTATCTGTCGGAATGTCTCGCGCCGCACAATACACTTTTACAAAATACGCTGCACATAATGCTGATGACGCTAAAAAGTAGTCGAATGGTCCGGGAGCAGAACCATCACCTTTATAGCGAATAGGTTGGTCGGCAATTACCGTGAAGTCATCAAATTTGGCTTCTTGTCGAAGGTTATCGAGATAATTAACCTTAATTTCCATGTGGGCACCTAAATATTCTTATGTGTCAGTGCAACACATAAAAATGAAAACATAAGCCGAATAACTGTAGGACATTGACTTAAAAATGTGAGGCCAGTACCAATCTATACGCTGTTGGGCACGGTACTGACAAGAATGGGCATTATTATAAGGTTATTTTGACTGTTTGATAACTTTTGTCGTGATTTACATCACGATAGGATTTGACACTTTGTGCATTTTGGTCGAATCAAAGCTTAACTGCTGCAACTACAGCCAATTTGTTGTGTTAGTGTGCAGCCGTGAAGAAAAAGGCTTGTCTTTTAAAAAAATCTTCGCTAGTATGCTTTGCGTCTGAACTTGTTGATAAATAACACATTCAGAATATAGGGCCTATAGCTCAGTTGGTTAGAGCAGCGGACTCATAATCCGTTGGTCCACAGTTCAAGTCTGTGTGGGCCCACCATATAAAACAACCCCTTACGTGCATTAATCGTGAGGGGTTTTTTAATGTTAAAAACTAAATAAAGTCAGTCTAAGGCTTTAAAAGATATGGCAGATAACCTATAGATACGTACAAAACTTCAAGCCAGCTTGAGTAAGCCACGATTGCTTAATACGAGAAGTAGGTTATAAAAAAATACATTCAAGAAAAATTTAAAAGCTTAAGTTCTAAATACCCGTAAATTAAGTCACGATTTGTTATACTTAAAAGATATTATTTTATTCATTATAAGCAAATGTTTTTTGATTCATGACTTTTAGAAATACTATATATTTCGCATTTTAAAAGCGCAAAAATTAAGACTCAACCTGTTCAGGCTTTCTTAAGTCCAAATAAAACTCAACAATTGACCAAATAACAATCAAAGCAAACATTGCAACAGCGAATAACACAGCAGTTAAATAAATCATGCTTGAGTTCTCCGTTAGAAATCGAGTTAAGACCAACAGGCTAAAATTTTTAACCTACGACAAAAGTCTAATAAGAATTTCTGACGGTGCCTAGCCATATTTAGCAAATTTTTAAGAGTATTTTTATCTATGATGATAGCTTTACCATATAAAATTTAGCCGATTTATTGCTAAAAAATATCAGTCTTCAATCCCCCTTCTTATTCCGATTTGAAATATATGCACAATTCAGATCAAAGCTCACTTAAATGCTCTTGACTCATAGGACAAACAAGCAGAAATTACACCTTTTTTAAATCACCGTATCACCGACTATGTTGAAAAAGTTTATTGGCGAATCCGCATTTAAATTGGCGGGCTGGAAATACCACGTAGAACCTGATGTTTTAGAAAATAAACAAGTGATCGTCGGCTTTGAACACACCTCAATGATGGATGCTGTTCTTTCATTGGCCCTTTGCCAAATTTACGACATTAAAATTCACACGCTGATAAAAAAAGAACTCTTTAAAGGTCCATTTAAACCTGTTCTTGAAGCGATTGGCGGTATTCCTGTAGACCGTAAAGCCAATAAAGACATCGTGACTCAAATGGTTGAGCATTTTGAAGCCAATGAAAAATTTAATTTAGTCATTGCTCCAGAAGCGACACGAGCAGAACGTGGTGAAGCACGAAAACCGATTCGCACAGGCTTTTGGTATATCGCTAAAGCTGCAGGTGTGCCAATTGTATTAATGTATGCCAACTCAAAAACCAAACAAGGCGGTATTTTCGGTAAGATTTACCCAACTGACCTCGATCACGATTTAGCTTTAATTAAGCAGCTCTATAAAGATAAAGTAGGTTTAGACATCGTGATCCCAGAACCTAAAAATAAAGACTAAGTGCCATTCACGTTTTTTTAAGATATACGTACTTAAAGATATAAATGTATCGTGCTCCATGCATTGTACATTTATATCTTCCTTTTATAACAAGATCACCTCGCTCCTTTCAGCCCAATTCTCATCATAAGAAAAATTACAGTACGAGCGTTTAGACATTTCGCATTATTTTCTCAAATTTGGATATTTTTTTTTCAACTACTCAATTCCTGAAATCCAGTACTTTCACACAAAAAAGCCATTATGGTAGAATTTGCTCAATTTGATAGGCATAAGGCCAATCTACAAGGAGCATATTTCGCATGGCGGGTCATTCCAAGTGGGCTAATACTAAGCATCGTAAAGCAAAACAAGATGCGAGCCGCGCTAAAGTATTCACAAAATTTATCCGTGAAATCGTGACAGCTGCACGTTTAGGCGGCGGTGATGTAGCGTCTAACCCACGTTTACGTGCTGTTGTTGAAAAAGCATTAGTTGCAAACATGACACGTGACACCATTAACCGTGCGATCCAACGTGGTGTGGGCGGTGAAGAAAATACCGATCTAAAAGAAGTAACCTACGAAGGATATGGCGTTGGTGGTGTTGCGGTCATCATTGAAACAATGACGGATAACTTGAACCGTACTGTTCCTGACGTTCGTCATTGCTTCTCGAAAACTGATGGTAATTTAGGTACTGCAGGTTCAGTAGCTTATATGTTTACCAAACGTGGTGAGATTACTTTTGAAGATGTTTCTTTAGAAGATCAAATCATGGACGTCGCTTTAGAAGCGGGTGCTGAAGACATCGAAGTGGACGAAGAAGAAATTCTAGTTATCACCACACCTGAAACTTTCGGTGAGGTTCAGGATGCACTTGCAGCAGCAGGTTTAAAATCTGATAACGCCGAAGTGGTCATGAACCCTTCAACTAAAGCGTTAATTTCAGATATCGAACAAGCGAAAAAAATCATCAAAATGATTGATATGTTTGAAGATCTTGACGACGTTCAAAACGTGTATACCAACGTTGAATTCACCGATGAAGTGATGGCTGAGTTAGAAGCTCTATAGTTCAATCGAGTGAAGTATAAAACGCACCCTTCGGTGCGTTTTTTATTGCCTAGCTTTCAACTGTTTGAGTTTATATATGAGGGCTGCATTTAAACCTTATTTAATAAGCCATTACAGTTAAAAACATTATATTGTTTAATTACAAAGCTCGAATGTAATGCAACTACGTGTTCAATTTTACCAATGCGCTTGAGTAAAATTTCACTATAGTTTTCCATATCCCGTGCAACGACTTCCACAATAAAATCGGCAGACTGCCCTGTCACCAAAAATGCATTAATGACTTCTGGAATACTTTCTAATGCTTCTAAAAATTTAGCAAAAGTATCTGTATCATGTTTGCTTAAGGACACCTGTAGCAGCACATGCAAACTAAAGCCCAATTTTTGATAATTAATTTCACGTTTTAGACCACTGATAATATTGTGATCAATCAATTGTTTGATCCGACGATGAACTGAACTGACCGATAAATTCACTCGCTCTGACAGTTCATTTAAATTGACATCTTCATGGGTCAAAATTTCTAAAATTTGTTTATCAAAACGGTCTAGTTCCATCAGTCTACTCCAGCCATTTTTGAAAACAGTGCTGATGATCCAGATTCATCAAACACCTGTTGTCATTTTCAATGTTATTTTAAGTTTTAAAATCAGCATTTATGTGCAAGTTTTCTCATGTATAGCATGATTTATTAAAAATAATAAAGCTCATATGCATTATGAACATAATAATTTTCATATATATCGTGTTTAAATGAATGTTTTTTCATCAAAGTTTAGTTTTTATATTCTAAATAACGCCTTTAGACAACCTACCAATAAAGCTTCAAAAATGCATTCCATTGATCTGAATAAATCAATTTCAGATAAAAGGGAAAGATATTTTATTTATATTTTTCAATTTTTTATTTTTACTTTATTTTTCAATGTGCGCTCTATGTCACATTTCTTTTTTTTCACTTATTTACTTGGTTTGGTAATTACATTAAAAAATAGCGGCGGTTCATAAATATACAAAAAAAACAAAAACGGAAGAATAAACATGGCAATTAAATCACTGAGTTCACTCAGCTCAAAATTAAGTTCTGTACTAAGCCCTTCCCTACAGCTCAGTACAATTAGCAGCACGGTCAGTAACCTACTTAGCCCGCTTAAACCTACAACCAATATCACGGATACGCTGACAGGATTATTGGGTAATTTAGGTGGCACAAAGTCTTTTGATTTTAGCGCACTGACTAAAACGCTGCCCCAAGTGATTAGCACGATTCAAAGTCTTACATCCAATAACGGTTCAAATTCGGATGCACTCAAGACTTTGATGACAACACTGCAACCGCTCCTACAAAATTTAGGTGGCAACGCTGGCTCAACAGAGATGAATCAGTTGGTTCAATCCTTACCTACCATTGTCAACAGCTTGCAAAGTTTACTGAGTAGCACCAATAATCAAGGTAATCTTCCTGACAATATTAGCAGTGCTGTAAATGCCATCAAACCATTGCTTGCTATGCTTGGAAGCGCAACTGGGTCAACGGATTCAACGCAAATTATCAATACACTCAGTCAAGTTTTAGAATATGCGCAACCCATTATTCAGATGATTGGGAGCTCGTCTTCTGGAAACATTGACTTTGGGCAAATTGCACAAGGTGCAACGAGTGCCCTCCTACCTTTATTAGCCTCAATCAATAAAGATAACTCAACTATTGATATGGAACAGTTGAGCCATGCTTTACCGACTGTGATTGGAAGTGTGACCAATCTAGTGACCGCCATTTCATCAGCCAACCAAGGCAATATCCCTGAGACCATTTCAGGGGTGATCAAAGGACTTAATCCGCTTTTAGATTTACTGGCAAAAAGCGATGTCATCGATACGGATCAGGCTCAAACCGTCAAAGCGATTTATGATGTATTAAATAGCGTGAGCACCATTTTGGATGTGGTCAACAATCCAGCCTTACTGACGCTTTCAACTAATTTAAATCAAGTGATTGACTCGTTGAAACCAGTCATTGCTCTGATGGACAGCAATGGTGAAGCGACTCAGTTCCTCGATCAACTGACCATTCCAGATCTTGGCGATTTACTTGGCAATCTTGCTCCTGAAAAAATTGATCTTGGTTCTATCACGGATCAGTTCAACCAATTGACTGAAAACCTCACGGGCCAATTACCGAATATTAATGACCTATTGGAAAATTTAGGTTCTGCTCAAGGTGATTTTGATATCTCCACCATCATCCCAAGTATTAAGGATGCGCTAGGCAATATATTCTACCCTGTTATGCCGCTGAATACTTTACAAGCCGATAGTATCAGTCCAGTGCTGAATATTTTGGATATTCAACAACAAAGCTATATTTAAGGATTGAATGTCTGATGAAAAAGCGCGCTGTTAGGCGCGCTTTTTTAAAGCAGTATGACGCAAAGTTTTCATATAAAGAGCTTATACACCACGCCAATCTACACGTGCGTTACGTTCTGTTTGGTATATACGTTGCACATATTGACCTAAAGGCAAATCGCTCAAATAGGCTTTGTAAGCTTTAAACTCTTCTGACAAGGTTTCGCCATGCTCTTTTTCCCACGGCGTTCCAACAATCTCTAATATCGGCGCCAACATTGAACACACTGCAATATCAGCCAAACCTAATCGGTCGCCTACAAAATAACGCCCACCTTGTTCGATCAGACGTTGATTTAAATCAACCACAATTTCGTCCAATCGCTCACGTGAAGCCGCAACCTTATCCGTATCTAATTGATAACCTTTAGAAACCAGTGCCTTTATAATGGGCTTGGAATATTTTTCAAACTGACGTAAATAGCCCTTTTCACCAATTAAAATATCAAGTGATTCTTCACTTTCATTTAATACATGTGCCAACCCCCAACGGCGCACATGTTGGCCTAACTCAATGGAGAGTTCATTAATTTCTAAAGCGTCTTCACGCAGTTTGACATCTGGACGGATCAGACTATGTTCGGGGTAGGTCGCATCCAAGTAAAAGGCGATTTGAGTTGAATCTGCAACCCAATGATCTTGATCACGTAAAATCGGTAATTTGTTTTGCCCTGTTTTAAGCTGTGCAAATGCACGATGTACACCCGGCATTAAATTATGAGCCACATAATCCAACTCTTTATGATCGAGTAACCAGCGCGCCTTTTCACAAAAATGTGAGAGTGGAAACTGGTAGAGAGTTCGCATAAATGCTCCAAGTTTTTGTTGTAACTGTGGTTTATAAAACCCAGTAATTTTATAGGGATACTTTAGTCACTGTGTTATTGAAACACAATGTCATTTTTGCACCTATAGCTAAATACCAAATAAATCATTACAGTAATCTTTAAATAATTTATCAATATCTTTAACTCTAAACTTAGTTCGAATCGCCTTGACTCGTGACCACATATTTTCTATTGGATTTAAATCTGGA